>NZ_JBMIRS010000202.1:0-13959 GCF_049198005.1 Paracidovorax sp. MALMAid1276
CCCCCGGCCCCCGCCCTTGAGCCAGGCATGCTGCCGATCAGCGAGCCTGCGAGCACGCCCCGGCTTCGACAGGCTCAGCCCGAACGGGTGGAGAGGCGCCCAGGCTTCGACAGGCTCAGCCCGAACGGGTGGGGAGGCGCCCCGGCTTCGACAGGCTCAGCCCGAACGGATGGGGAACGGTTGGGGAACAGATGGGGAAACCCGCAGTGCTCTCCCGCGCGACCACATCTCGCCGCATGACCCACAAAACGCCATAAACGCTCTTAAAAACATAGCTATCAGCGCTTGATGGATAAGCGCTGAAGCCCATAAACACTTCAAGAATCTCACCATGCTCACCGTCCAGAACATCAACCAGTACTACGGCGGCTCCCACATCCTGCGCGACGTGAGCCTCACCGCCGCAGCCGGCAAAGTCACCGTGCTGCTCGGCCGCAACGGCGTGGGCAAGACCACGCTGCTCAAGAGCCTGATGGGCCTGGTGCCCATCAAGAGCGGGTCCATCCAGTTCGACGGCAAGGCCATCGACAAGGCCACGCCCTACGACCGGGCGCGCTCGGGCATCGGCTTTGTGCCCCAGGGCCGCGAGATCTTCGGGCGGCTCACGGTCGAAGAAAACCTGCGCATGGGCCTGGCCTACAAAAGCGGCTCCACACCCGTGCCCTCTCACCTGTACGAACTCTTTCCCGTGCTCAAGCAGATGCTGGGCCGCCGCGGGGGCGACCTGTCGGGCGGGCAGCAGCAGCAACTGGCCATTGCCCGCGCGCTGGCGCCAGGGCCGCGCCTGCTGATCCTGGACGAGCCCACCGAAGGCATACAGCCCAGCATCATCAAGGACATCGGCCGCGTGATTCGGATGCTGGCCGACAAGGGAGAGATGGCCATCCTGCTGTGCGAGCAGTACTACGACTTTGCGCAGGAACTGGCCGATGAATACCTGGTGATGGAGCGCGGCGAGGTGATCGCGCGCGGGCCGGGCAGCGAGATGGAGGCCAAGGGCATCCGCAACCTCGTGGCGATCTGAGCCGTTGTCACGGCTGTCGTATTGCGGCTGCGGGCGGACCGGCGAAAGGTGGCGCCCGCCAGCGTGCCACGCTCTCCACGATCAGCACCGTGCACACCATCCAGGTGGCGCCCAGCAGCCAGCCTGCGAGCACGTCGCTGGCGTAGTGCACGTGCAGCACCACGCGGCTCCAGCCGATGGTGAAGACCAGCATGGCAGCCAGCACCGCCGCAGGCAGATGCCATGCGCGCGGCAGCAGCCGCGTGGTCAGGTAGGCCAGCAGGGTGTACGCCACCATCGACGCGCTGCTGTGGCCGCTGGGAAAGCTGTAGCCGCTGGCTTCGGCAATGCCGTGGGCGTGCTCGGGCCGCACGCGCTCAAAAACCCTTTTTAGCACGCGGGTCAGCGCCCCGTTGCCGGCCAGGGCCACCAGCCAGGCGACGGCCAGCAGCCGGTGCTGGCGCAGCCACAGGCCCGCCGCCACCATGGCGGTGCCAGCGGTCAGCGCCCAGGCATCGCCCAGGTGCGTGAGCGCCGCGAACCAGCGCAGCACGCCGTCGCCTGCATGCTCGCGCAGCCCCTGGGCCAGGGTATCGTCCAGCGCCCCCCACCCGCCGCCGGGGCGGCCGCTTTCGGCCAGCTGCGCGATGCCGGTGGCGGCCAGCACCAGGGCGCAGGCGCTTGCGGCCATGGCGGCCACCAGCGCCACCCAGCGTGCATCCCCCGTCAGCCGAAGCGGCAGCGGCATCGGTAACTGCACAAGCCGCTGGCGCAGCGGCGCACTGCGCCGGCGGACTGCCCGCACCCCCACCAGGGCCAGCGCGCCCACCGCAGACGCCACCACCAGGCCAGCCAGCCACCCCTCCAGCGGGTGGCGCGCCAGCAGTGCGCCCACGTGCTGCAGGTGCAGGGCAAACATGTCGCTGTCTGTCGTCATGGGGACCGTCCGAAGGAGGTGGGATGGTGCATCAGTCAAGAAAAATTGAATAAGGGAAGGAAGAAAAAAGGTCGGACCCGGCGCCGCTCGCAAGGACCGCAAGAATGATCGGCGCAACAGGGACGCAACGGAATGAATGCCTGTGGAGGGAGCCCGGCCCGGTGTGGGAGTTCCCGGCACCAAGGGCACCAAGAAAACCAAGGAGGGTGCGGGGCTCTGGCAGGGGGCCCTGGCTGGGCATCGGCTGGCGGCGTCACGGGCTGCGGCAATGCGGTGTCGGCCGGCTCCCACAGGCCCAGGGCGCAGCTGCTGGCTGCGCGGCGTGCGGGCTGCAGCGACGATGCCAGCGTGTTTTCTTGTCTTACCCGATGGCCGTTGACGTTGCTTTCTCGCCGGTGGTGGCTCCGCACGCCGCACCGCGCTAGCGCATCAGATGCGGGACAGGGGCTCCGCCCCCGTCCACCGCAACCCGGCCCCACCACGCTGCCCACGATGAACCCTGCCGAACACACCCCTCCCGCCCCGCCCCAGGGGCCGATCCACCTGGTGGTGCCCCAGCGCCCCGGCGCCGATCTCGACCTGCTGCGCGCCAAGCTGGCGGGCGTTCTGGCCGTGCACAAGCATCGTGTCGTGTGGCATGTGCCCGAGCAGCGCGCCGACATCGTGCAGCTGGCGCGCGTGGCGGTGGAAGCGGCAAAAGGTGATGGCGGGCTGGTGGTGGCGGCAGGTGGCGACGGCACCATCAACGCCGTGGCGTCGGCGGCGCTGGTGGCGGGCGTGCCGGTGGGCGTGGTGCCCATGGGCACCTTCAACTATTTCAGCCGCGAGCACGGCCTGGCGCTGGACACAGAGACCGCCGTGCTGGATCTGCTGCAGGCCTTGCGCGACGGCGACATGCGGCCCGTGCAGGTGGGGTTTGTGAACCGGCGCATGTTCATCGTCAACGCCAGCGTGGGCCTGTACCCCAAGCTGCTGGCCGAGCGCGAGATGGCCTCGCGGCGCTTTGGGCGCTCGCGCTGGGTGGCGGTGGCGTCGGCGGTGTGGAGCCTGCTGCGGCCAGCCTCCGGCCGCCGCTGGCGCGTGATGATGAAGACGCAGCATGGCGCGCAGGTGCTGCACGAGGAGGAGCACCAGGTCACCACCCTGTTTGTGGGCAACAACCCCCTGCAGCTGGACAGCGTGGGCCTGCCGCAGGCCGGGGCGGTGGCGGGCGGCGGGCAGCTGGCGGTGGTCATGCTCAAGCCGCAGGGGCGCTGGGCCGTGGCCCGCACCGTGTGGCACGCAGCCACCGGGCAACTGGCCAAAAACAGCGCCGTGCTCAGCAGTGCGTGTTCCGAGCTGACCGTGACCCCGGCCAGCTGGCGGCCGCCGCAGGTGAAGGTGGCGTTTGACGGCGAGCGCGAGTGGATGGTCCCGCCCCTGCACTTCCGCCTGAGCGACCGCCCGCTGTGGCTGGTGGCGCCCAGCCCGCTGGTGCGCGACGAGGCCCCCACGGCCGAGGCGGTGCGCAGCGACCCTGAGCAGCCAGAGCGGGCCCCCATGCCCGAACCCGCCGGGGGGCTCGTTCCGGCATAGTGTCACCCTCCGCAGGGCCGGCATGCAGTGCGCCGTCCGCCGCCCTTCATCGCACCGATTTCTGAAAGGCCTGCAAGCGCCCATGACTGTCCTGATGCACCTGTCCGACTTGCACTTTGGCGCGCACGACCCCGAGGTGTGCGCTGCGGCGCAGCGGCTGGCGCAGCGGCTCAAGGTGGCGATGGCCGTGGTCTCGGGCGATGTGACGCAGCGCGCGACGGCCGGGCAGTTCGAGCAGGCCGCGCGCTTTGTGCAGGGCCTGAATGCGCGCAGCAACCTGGTGCTGGCGGGTAACCATGACCTGCCGCTGTTTGCGTGGTGGATGCGCTGGGGTCGTGCGTACGAACGCTTTTCGGAGCAGTTCGGCATGGACCGGGAGCCGGTGCGGCAGATGGGCGCCTTTTACGTGGTGGGCGTGAACACCACCCGCGCCTGGCGGCACGAGCGTGGGAGCCTGTCATCGGCGCAGATCGAGCACGTGGCGATGCTGCTGGCGCGCGCACCGCCTTCGTCTTGGCGCATTGTGGCCAGCCACCACCCGCTGGTGGAGCGCGACGACAACGAGCGCGAACACCGCCCCGCACGCGCCGACGAGGCGGTGGAGCGCTGGCGCATTGCAGGTGCGCAGATGATGCTCTCCGGCCACGCGCACCACCCCCGCCTGCTGCAGCCGCTGCCAGGGCTGTGGGCCAGCAGCGCAGGCACGGCGGTGTCGATGCGCCTGCGGCACGGCAGCCCCAACAGCCTCGTGGTGCTCAGCATCGAGGCCTCGGGCACTGCGCCCGGAGGTGAGGCCCGGTATGCAGCGCGCTGGGACTATGACGAGGCCGTGGGAGAGTTTGCGTGCGTGCACCGCGTTCAGGCGGGGTAGCTGGCTCGTCGGGCCGCTGCAATTGCGCGTGATCCATCCGTCAGGTGTGGCGGTGCCGGTTAAATTGTGTGCTGCAAATAATGTAGCAACAAACCATTGATGGTAAAGCGCTGGGGCCAAAAAACATCAATACCCTGTGGCGCGAAACCCCGAGGTGGTTTCCCGGGGTTGACCGGCCCACAGGCCCCGCCTATTCTGGCTGCAGGCTGGCGGGCCTTTCATGCCCGCTTGCCGCCACACCCGCCCCTCCTTGCCCACGCCCCACGCCTCCATGCACAAAGAATTCCACCACGATGCCGTGCGCCGGCTGCAGGCGCTGATCGAGCGCGAAACCGGTGCGCCCCTGTCGGACGCTGCGCAGGCCGAGATGGTCAGCATCCTGCACGGCATGAAAAGCCCGGACGGCGCGGCCGACGCAGGCCGGGACGTGTCGCCGCGCGAGGTCACCATCCTGCTGGCGGACCTGCGCGGGTTCACGGCGCTGTCGGGTTCGCAGCCGGCATCGGTCGTCATCGCGGCACTCAACCGCTGCCTGGCGCGGCTGTCCGAGGTGGTCTTCAAGTACCAGGGCACCATCGACAAGTTCATGGGCGACTCGATCATGGTGCTGTTCGGCGCACCCGAGGCGCGCGACGATGACGTGGACCGCGCGCTGCTGTGTGCGGTGGAAATGCAGATGGCCATGCGGGAGCTGAACCTCGCGCACATCAGCGAGCGGCTGCCCGAGGTGTTTCTGGGCATTGGCGTGAACACCGGCACGGTGATGGCCGGGCGGTTCGGCTCGGATGTGTACTCTGAGTACACCGTGATCGGCGAGGCCGTGAACCTGGCCTCGCGCATCGAGGCGCTGAGCCTGCGCGGGCAGGTGCTCATCAGCGACACTACCTACCAGCGCTGCTGGGGCCTGGTGTCGGCGTCCGCCCCCATGCAGGTCTACGTCAAGGGCCGCACGCAACCCGTCAGCCTGCGCGAGCTGATCGCCATCCCCTCGCAAAAGCTCAAGGTGCCGCGCCAGGAATGGCGCCGCAGCCACCGCGTGGATGCGCGCCTGCCCTGCCTGTGCCAGCGCATGCAGGACAAGATCGTCGTGCCCCACATCGTGCACGGCGCCATCCGCGACATCGGCTACCACGGCCTGCTGGTCGAGCTGATCGAGCCGCTCGAGCCGCACAGCGAGATCAAGCTGGAGTTTGAGCTGCCGCTGGTGGACTACCGCGTGGCGGATGTGTACGCGCGGGTCGTCACGCTCAAGCAGGAGGGCGACGAATGGGTGGCCGGGCTGGAGTTCACTTCCATCAGCGCCGAATGCCATGCCAAGGTGCAGATGTTTGTGCAGCTGCTGGTGGCGCACTGAGAGGCGATACGGGTTGGCATGAGTGTGCGCG
This sequence comes from Paracidovorax sp. MALMAid1276, assembly GCF_049198005.1. NCBI lineage: Bacteria > Pseudomonadati > Pseudomonadota > Betaproteobacteria > Burkholderiales > Comamonadaceae > Paracidovorax > Paracidovorax sp. MALMAid1276. The sequence goes on from NZ_JBMIRS010000202.1 coordinate 5,772, forward strand.
AGCAGTCAGGCTGAACTTCCAGGGGCACCATAAGGCCGTGGCGGCAAACAGCGTTTGCACCATCAACCCGTTGCCCGTGAGGATCAATTGAGCCGTACCTTAGAAAATCGAAGCTGATCAGTCAGTCTGTCTGGATTTTTTCCAGCCCGTATAGCTGCCAGGAATTCGCTACCGGCTTGCATGGATCCCTGGCGTCAAAGTGTGTCTGACGCCAACGACCGTAAAGTTTGCCGGGTTCGATGAACCTCAGTTCGATAGGGGCCCAGAACGCGACGAAATCCGGGCAGCGCTTGAGCATCTCGTCCGTCCGCTTTAACAGGACTTGACCCTGGAAAACGTTGTTGTCAACGCGGCCCTGAATGACCATTTCACCTGTCTGAAATCCCCAGTGGCGTTGCGGTGTACTGACCTGACGGTACTTACCGACGATCTTGTCGCCGTGACGCTCGAACCGGATGATGCTCGACGCCGGGAAGTTCGCGGTCTCCATCCACAGGCCGCTGAGCAAGTCCTCGTGGGCGTGGGCGGAGAAACCGCCCAGCGATGCGGCTACCACTGCCACTGTGAGGAAGGAAGCGAGGCGCAAGCGCCGGGGTTGGCCGTGATGGGGCATGATGCGGTTCGCCAGGGCGCGGGGATGGGCTGGTAGGCCCGGGGCAATCATTCTAGAGCGCCCTTTACACCACAAGTTCATGCAGCGCGCCGTTTCGATACTTCTAAAGTGGGATACCCGGAACGCCCATTCCGCCCCTGTACGCCAAGACACCGGCTGCAAAAGATGGTTTCACCGAGGGCCTTCTGATAGGCATAGACTTGCCGCATGTTTCTCGACTACAACCCCGACGACCTCGATGTCACCATCACCGAACTGCTGGTGGCCACCAGTGATGCCGCCGACCATGAACTTCCTGCGGTGGTTCCCGCCGTGCTGCAAATGCTGCGTCAGCGCCTGGGCATGGACGTGGCCTTTGTGTCCCAGATCGCGGACGGGCGGCGCACCTTCATGGCGGTGGACAGCGCGCCGGGCTTTTCGCCGGTGGAGGCGGGCATGTCCGACCCGGTGGAAGAGAGCTGGTGCCAGCGCGTGGTGGAAGGGCGGCTGCCCGAGAAGATCGGCAATGCCGCGCCCTACGTGGCCGCAGGCAAGGCGCCCGATCCGGGGTTTCCGATCGGCACGCACCTGAGCACTCCGGTGCGGCTGGCGGGCGGCCAGCTGTATGGCACCCTGTGCTGCTTCAGCCGCGGGGTGCAGGCCGATGCCGACGCCGACATCAACCGCCTGCGTTACACCGCCAACCTGCTGGCGCAGAAGCTCTCGCCCCCTGCGCCGCAGCCAGCCTGAGCCTGGGCCGCGAGCGCGCAGGCGGGCCCGGCTTCAGCCCTTGTAGCCCGCCAGGCGCGGCAGCCACAGCACCAGATCGGGCCACAGCGTCACCACCGCCAGCGCGCCCAGCATCACGGCCAGGAAGGGCGCGACGTTGGTGAGCAGCTCGCGCATCGAGACGTTCGCGATCTGGGTCATCATGAACAGCAGCAGCCCATAGGGCGGCGTGACCAGCCCCAGCATGATGTTGAGCACGCACACCACGCCGAAGTGCACCGGGTCGATGCCCAGGGCCACCGCCGTGGGCAGCAGCACCGGAAGAATCACCAGGATGATGGTGGAGCCTTCGAGCAGCGCCCCCAGCACCAGCAGCAGCACATTCACCATGAGCAGGAACACCAGGGGCGACATCTGCTGGCCTGCGAGCAGGGTGCTCAGGGTGCGGGGAATGTTCTCGGACGTGATGACGTAGTTGAACACCATCGCGCCCGCAATCAGCACGCCGATGGAGACGCTGGTGCGCGCGCTGGATGCCAGCGCCTGGTAGATGTCCGGCCACCGCAGGCTGCGGTACAGCACGGCCGAGATGAGCAGCGCATACGCCGCAGCCAGGCCCGCCGCCTCGGTGGGTGTGGTGATGCCGCTGTAGAGGCAGCCCAGCAGGATCACCGGCAGCATCAGCGCCGGGAAGGCGTCGCGCGTGACGCGGGGCATGTCGCGCAGCGGCACGGGTGGCTCCACCGGAAAGCGCCGGCGCTTTGCCAGCAGGTAGATCAGCGCCATCTGCACCGCGCCCAGCAGCAACCCCGGCAGCACGCCCGCAATGAACAGAAAGCCGATGGACGTGCCCGACACCAGCGCATACAGCACCAGGGGAATCGACGGCGGCAGGATGGGCCCGATGACCGCGGACACCGCAGTGAGCGCGGCGGCGAAGCCGGGCGTGTACTTGCCGTCCTTGGTCATCATGGCCTGCATGAGCTTGCCCGAGCCTGCGGCGTCGGCGAGCGCCGATCCCGACATGCTGGCAAAAACGATGCTTTGCAGCACGTTCACCTGCGCCAGCCCGCCGGGAAAGCGGCCCACGATGGCATTGCAAAAACGCAGCAGGCGGTCGAGCACGCTGCCCGAGCTCATGAACGCAGCCGCAAGAATGAACAGCGGGATCGCGAGCAGCAGAAAGCTGTTGTAGGTGCCGTTGAGCAGCTGCTCGGCAGCCGACCCCATGTCCATGCCCTTCAGGTACAGGTAGAGGATGGAGCTGGCGATCATCGCCTGGCCCACGGGAACGCCCAGCACGCTCAGGCCGAGGAGGGCTGCGAGGGTCAGGGCAAAGGGGCTCGTCAGATTCACGGGGTGGGCTCCGAAGGTTCGGTGGAGCCATCGCCCCGCAGCGCGCGCACCAGGGCCGCAGCGCTGCGCACGATGACCGCCACCGCAAACAGCATGTAGATGCCGTAGACATAGTCCATGCGCAGATGCAGGTACGAGGTCTTCTCGACCTTCATGAAGCTCACGTACGACCAGGTGGCCGGCAGCGAGATGACGAAGAGCACGAGGACCGCCAGCGACCCGAGCGCGGTGGCGGCGCGGCCCACGCGCGGCCCCGCGTGCCCGGTCAGGATGTCCAGCCGTATCTCGTCGCGCTCCTTGAGCACCAGCGCGGCGCCCCACAGCACCAGCCACAGCCAGGCGATCAGCGACACCTCGGACGTCCAGCCCACGGGCCAGTTGAGGAAGTAGCGAAACGCAATCTGCGCGAGAAAGGCCACGAAGATGACCGCCAGCAGCAGGGCCACCACCGCCTCGGCAAAGCGGTGGAGCCGCGCGCGCACAGAACCCGGCACGCCCGATGCCTGCACGGCGCGCACCTCAGGCCTTCAGCGCGTTGATCTTGTCGATCATGCCGGCGGGCCAGTTCCTGGCGTCGTCGGAGGCGAGGTACACCTTCTGCGCGTATTCCCGAAACGCCTGGATGTTGGGCGTGTAGACGTCCAGCCCGCCGCGCTTGAACTCTTCGGCCAGCTGCTGCTCGCGCTTGAGGTGTTCTGCCGTGCTAAAGGCAATGGCCTTGTTGGCTGCGGTCTGGAAGGCGCGCTGCTTCTCGGCGTCCATGCCGGTCCACACCTTCTGGCTCACCGTCAGCACGTCAAAGCCCACCAGGTGCGAGGTCAGCACGATCTGCGTCATCACCTCGTTGAACTTCATGTTCTGCACATTGGGCAGGGGGTTGTCCTGCCCGTCGATCGCACCGGTCTGCAGGCCGGTGTAGGTTTCGGCATACGCCATGGGCGTGGGGTTGGCGCCCACGGCCCTGCCCAGCATCTGCCAGGCGTCGCCGGGCGGCATGCGCAGCTTGATGCCGGCCATGTCCTGGGGCGTGTTGATCTTCTTTCTGGGCTTGAGGCCGATGTGGCGGGTGCCGAAGAAGGTCGGCCCCAGGATCTTGATCTTGAGCTGGTCCTCGGCCATCTTCTTCATCTGCGCGCCCAGGTCGCTGGCGAAGAAGGCGTTCAGGTGGTTGGCGTCGCGGAACAGGTAGGCCGACGTGAGCAGCGACCACGCCGGCACCTGGCGCGAGATGTCCTGCGGCGAGATGTTGCCCATCTCCAGGTTGTCGCGCTGCAGCGCCACCAGCTCGGTGCCCTGGCGGAACAGCGTGGAGTTCAGGTGCAGCTCCATCTTGTAGTCGGCTTTGATCTCTTCGCCGAACATGCGCATCATTTCCGCCCGGATGTCCTTGTCAGAGAACACGGCGGCAAAGCGCAGCGTGGGCGTTGCTGCCTGGGCCCGCGCCCATGATGGCGCCAGGGTGCCTGCCGCGAGTGCTGCACCTGCGCCGAGCAGCTGGCGGCGGTGGGTCGAAAGTTTCATGCTTGTCTCCTTGGGGTTTTCGTTGGCGGGCGGGTGAAGGGGTCAGGCTGCCGCAGGCACGGCAGTGGGGGCGGCACGCGCCGCCTCGGCAACCAGGCGCGCCACCGCCCGCATCGCCATTTCATATCCAAAAGCGCCAAAGCCCGCAACCACCCCCGTGGCTGCCAGCGACACCAGCGAGTGCTGGTAGAGGGCATCGCGCCGGTGGATATTGGTGAGGTGGACCTCGGCGATCGGGTGGTCAAAGGTCTTGAGCGCATCCAGCAGCGGAATCGACCGAAAGGACAGGCCGGCCGGATTGATCACGATGGCGCGTGCCGCGTCGCGGGCCTCGTGGATCCAGTCCACCATCACGCCCTCGTGGTTGGTCTGCCGGAAGTCGCAGGCAAACCCCAGCTCCTGCGCGACGCTGTGGCATTGCGCCTGCACCTGGGCCAGCGTGGTGTGGCCATACAGGTGCGGCTCGCGCACCCCCAGCAGGTTGAGGTTGGGGCCGTTCAAGACGTAGAGGGTCCCGTGGGGGGCGGTGGGCCCGCGGGCTGGCGGCTGGGTCATACACTGGGCTCCTTGTGCAGCGTTTGTGGCGAATGCCGCAAATTATTCAGCCACCCTCAGAAAGAGTTTCCAGTTTGGAAACTCATTTCATATTGCAACAAATGAACACCGCCCTGGACCGTGGCCTGTCCGTGCTCGAACACCTTGCAAGGCACCCCCACGGGCTGCCGATCTCGTTGATCGCGGCCGAGCTGGATGTGCCCCTCAGCGCCTGTCACCGGGTGCTGGCCGATCTGCAGCGGCGCGGCTATGTGCGGCAGGTGCGCAAGCAGGGCGACTATGTGCTCACGACCAAGGTCGTGTCCCTGGGCCTGGGCTTCTTGAGCAGCGGCGGCATCGTGGAGATTGCCGAGCCGCTGCTCGAGCGCCTGGCGGAAGCGTCGGGCGAACTGATCCGGCTGTCCATCGTGGACGACGACCGGCTCACCTGGGTGGCCAAGTCGCAGGGCCGGCGCCATGCGGGCCTGCGCTACGACCCCGACATGGGCATGGATGCGCGCCTGTCGTGCACCGCGTCGGGCCATGCGTGGCTGATGACGCTGCCCGACGAGCGCGCACTGGCCTTGGTGTCGCGCCAGGGATTTGGCACCCCGGCCGAATACGGCCCCCATGCGCCCACGACCATCGAGGCGCTTCTCGGGTATTTGCGGGCCGCGCGTGCGCGGGGCTATGCACTGATCGATGAAGTGTTTGCACCCGGCATGAGCGCCATCGCCGCGCCCGTGCTGCGCCGCGGCGAGGCCATCGGCGTGCTCAGCATCGCGGGGCCGCGCCTGCGGCTGACGCCGCAGCGCATGGAAGCGCTGGGGCCCGCCCTGCTGGCGGCGGCCGCCGAACTGGGGCCGGTCAGCCAGGCCTCCAGCCTGTTCAACCGCCCGGCGCTGGGCAAGGGCTGACCGCAGCCCCTGCCACCCGCCGCGGCGTCTGCGGGGGCCCGCCTGCCACTAGATCGCCCAGATCCGGGGCGCTTCGCCCGCCAGGCCCCACAGCGTTTCGCGCCAGGCCACCCGCACGGCCTTGAGCAGCTTCATCGCTGGCTCCACCTGCGGCGCCAATACGCGCACCACCACCATGCGGTCGTTGGGGCTGGTGGCGCCTGCGGTGGCCTTGACCTGGGGGTGTTGATCCATCACGGCGCGGGCCGCATCCAGGGCCGCGTCGCGGCGCGGCCGGTCGAGGGGCGTGCCGGCCGCGATGAACAGGCTGGCCATGCAGCGGTGGCCCGCCAGCCCCAGGGGGCTGCTCAGCAGGCGCTCGTCGGCAGCGTCGATCACACCGCGCTCCAGCCACAGGCCGGGCACCTCCAGGTGCTGGGTGAAGCGGCCTTGCTCAAACGGCTGGCCTGCGTGCGGCAGGCCGAGCGCGGTCACGTCCCAGGCGATGCACTCGGCGCCCGGGGCCAGGTTCAGCGTGAGGTGGTTTTCGGCGTGGCAGGCGCTGTAGCACAGGGCTTCCAGCGGCAGCCATTCCAGGCGCGCACCCTCGGCCAGCGTGAGGTGGCTGCGCTGCAGCGCCAGCGGTCCGGTGGACCGGTAAAAGCGCGTGGCGCCCGGCGTGGTGACCAGGCCGTGGGCGCCGGGGCCCACGGTGGCGGTGATGTCCAGCGTGTCACCCCCCACCAGGCCGCCGGGGGGGTGCACCAGCACGTTGTGGCAGATGGCGTCTCCTTCGGGGTACAGGCTTTGCAGGATGCGCAGCGGCCCGTTGTGCTCATAGCGCGCCACCGTGCGGGCGTGGGACTGTTCGGCCGTGTAGTCGAGCTGCAGGCGGGCGTGCCAGGGCATGTGCGATGGGTTTGCTATTAAATGAGTAGCTGATTATGCCCTGTGGACAAGCGCTGAGCCCTGTTTTTATGCTCAACGCAGCTACGCCGTCTGGCGTACGGGTGTCTCTGCGGACGCTGCGGGGTCGGCCGAATACCAGCTGCGCAGCTTGCCGGGGTTGAGCAGGCCTTGCGGGTCGAAGCGGCGCTTCATGCCCACTACGGCCGGGTCCAGGTTGTTCTGCTTGCCGTCTTCCACGATGTACACATGCGGGTTGTTGATCTGCACGCCATGGTCGCGGTAGATCTGCATGATCTGGTTGAGGCGCTCTTCGGTGCTGTAGCGGATCAGCTGCAGGCCGCTGCAGTTGAAGGCGCCTTCCTTGGTGCGCAGGAACTCCAGGTGCATCATCACCTCGCCGCCCAGGGCTTTCTCCAGTGCCTTCACCTGCTCCAGCCGGGTCGCGGGGTTGAAGCCGCTCTGGATGTAGGTGAGTGTCTTGTCCACCTTCAGCGCGTGCAGGGTGGTGTGGTTCCAGGTGTATTCGAGCAAGGTCTTGTGGCTCTTTTCCACCTCGTCGGCCGACTTGCGGTAGCTCACGGCGCCGCCATGTCGGATGGCCATGTCGCGCATGCTGTCTTCGGAATGCGGGGCCACCAGCAGCATCACCGCGTGACAGCCCGCGGGCAGGTGCTCGGCCAGGCTGGTGAAGTAGGCCGGGATCGGCGCGGCAAGAAAGCACACCTCCTTCTTCTCCAGCCCTGGCGCGGCGCCGAAGCGGTCCGCGAACTCCAGCGCGGCGTCGAAGTCGGTGAAGGTCACGATGCACTCCGTCCAGGCCACGGACGGGGTCAGCGCCACCTCCAGCTCCAGCACGATGCCGTTGGTGCCGTAGGTGTGGTGCAGCAGCATGGCCTCGGGGCCGCGCAGTTCGATGATCTGGGGCTCGGGCTCCACCGTCATGGCGCGCACGGCCAGCACGTTGCCAGGCGCAGCCAGCGGCCCGTGGTTGATGGAGCCCGCACCGCCAAAACCGCCGCCAAACAGCCCGCCCAGCGTGGCGCTGCGGTAGGTGCTGGGCAGCCAGCGCAGCTCCTGGCCCTGTGGCTTGGCCTGGGCATCGAAGTCGGCCAGGCGAATGCCTGATTGCGCGCGGCCCACGCCACCGCGCACCCAGCCAAAGCCGTTGTAGCCCGACAGGTCCAGGATCACGCCCCCGTGCAGCGGCGTGCTCTGGCCATAGTTGCCCGTGCCGCTGCCGCGCACGGTGATGGGAATGCCTGCAGTGGCGCAGGCGGCCACCACCTGGCGGATTTCGGTTTCGGTGCGTGGGCGCACGGCGATGTCGCCGCGCTTGCCGGCCAGATCACGCTTGAGCACGGGGCTGAACCAGGCGAAGTCTTGCGACAGGCGGCCCACGCGCAGCGGGTCGGCAACCCAGTCGAGGTCGGGCAGCAGGGTGGGCAGTTGTTGGGCGGTGGTGGTCATGTCGTTATCTCCTTGGCCGCTGGTGGCCGTTTTGGGCAAAAGGGAGCCCGTGCCGCGCGCCAGTGGCTGCGCGCAGTGTGTTGGCGATGGGGGGTGAAAGGGGCTAGGAGTCAGCGCGGCAGAAGGAACATCGGCTGCAACGCACGACAAACCGGTCTCGCGCGGTACGAGCGCCTGGGCCCAG
>NZ_JBMIRS010000211.1:0-33412 GCF_049198005.1 Paracidovorax sp. MALMAid1276
TCCACTCATACCGATTGCACTCCAATGCGATCTTCAAAATGACATTGAACAGGCTCTTGGGGCTGCACGGGCCTTGGCTGCTTCAGCGGCCGCGCAGGTTGCCCTTGTCGTCCGCAATCACGATCTCGACCCGGCGGTTCATGGCCCGGCCTTCGGGCGATGCGTTGTCGGCCACGGGGTGGGCCTTGCCGTAGCCGCGCGCGGTGATGCGGCTGCTGTCCACGCCGCGCTGCACCAGCGCGTCGCGCACGGCCTGAGCGCGGCGGTCTGACAGCTCCTGGTTGTAGCCATCGCTGCCCACGCTGTCGGTGTAGCCCTCGATCAGCAGCTTCCGGTCGGGGAACTGCCTGAGGAAGTTCGCCAGCTTGTCGAGCCGGGGCGCAGCCTGCACCGACAGCTCGGCCTTGTTGAAGGCAAACAGCACATCGCCCAGCGTCACCAGCAGACCGCGCTCCGTCTGCTGGGCTTCCATGTCGCGCAGCTGGGCCTCCAGGGCGCGGATGCGGTCTTGTGCGGCATTGGCCTGGGCCATGGCGGCAGCGGCCTGTGCCTGCTGCTGCGCGGCACGCTGCTCGGCGCTCATCGCCTGCTGCTGCGCCATCTGCGCGTTGCGGGCCTGGGCTTCGGCGCGCAGACGCGCCGCGTCGGCCTCCTCGGTGCGGGCCTGCAGTCGGATGCGGTCTGCCTCGCTGCCGGCTTGCTGGATGCTCGCCTCCAGCTGTCGCGCACGGCCCGCATTCACCGCGATTTCTGCGCGCTGGCGTGCCAGATACGCGAGGTGGTTGGTTTCCGACGTGTCGCGGTCGTCGGCCCACACGCGGTCAGCGCGGGCCAGCGCGTCGGTGGCCTGCTTCAGCTCCAGCTGGGCGTACTGGTTGACGGCCGTGTCGCCCGCCGCCGCGCTGACGGCGGTGCGCGCTTCTTCGAGCGCGGGGGATGGGGCCGTGCTTGCGCAGGCGGCGAGCAGGCCCACGGCGATGAGGCTGGAGCACAGGGTGGTGGTGCGGGAAAGCAGATTTTTCATGGCAGATGAACTCCTGGTGTGCGGCGGCCTGCGTGCGCTGCGCCCGGCCGGGGCGAGAGCCGCGTGCGTGGCAGGCGCCGTGCAATGTCTTTGGGTGGGGCTGTGCGAGGCAGAGGGGGTGGGGCTTATCGCGGCGAGCGGCGCTGGATCTCTTCCTGCAGCGCGCGGATGCTGTCCTGCACCTGGGCCAAGCTGGTCGCGTTGCGGGCGGCGTCGGCGCGGGTCTCGGCCACGCGCGCGTCGACCTCGGCTTCGGCGGCCAGGCGGCGGGCCGCTGTGTAGTCTTTGTTGGCCATTGCGCGCTCGGCCTGAATGAGTTTTTCGCGCGACCTCTGCAGCTCCACAGGAGCGTTGGCAGCCACGGCGGGGGTGGCGGCCACCCGATCCACCGTGGTGCGGGTCACCGCCATCTGCGCGGTGGGCGCTGGGGTCGAAGAACAGGCGGCGAGCGTGCCGAGCAACGCCAGCGCAAGGGTGCCTCGGATCAATGGGTGGGAAGACATGGTGATTGGGGTCCTTCTTTGAAGTGGTGCAACACGGGTCAAGACGGCGCGGGCCGGTGGCAGCGCGGGGCCCGGATGGGCTTGCATTCATTCTTGCGGCGGCGATGCGCGCGCGCCGTAGGCTCTGCATATGAATCGCTGTGCGGCATGTCTTACGAATGCTTGCAATCCGCCGTCGGGGCCGCATGCGTGCCGCTGCACACGCGCCGGGTGCAGGTATGGGGGAACTATGGGGGCGTGCGGGCCTCGACCAGGGGAGCCCCGCGCGGAAAGTTTCCCTGTTTTTCCGCCGTTCCAATAACGATCGCACCGCATTTGCCGGCATGCAGCCGGCTTTTGCGCGCCTGCGCCAACCTTGAGGAGTTCCCGAATGACGCCATCCCCGTTCATCACCTGGATTCAGGAAACCACGCTCGCAGGCATTCCCTTGTGGAGCCTGCTGATCGCGGCAACCGCCACGGTCGCGACCTACGCCGTCATCCTGCTGGCCCTGCGTGTGGCCACGGGCCGTGCCAAGGCCTGGTCTGCGCAGTCCGACAGCGGGATGGCGGCCTCGGTGGTGGATGTGCTGGAGGGCACCAGCCGCTTCCTGATGCTGGTGGTGGCACTGCTGGTGGGGGCTGCCATGCTCGACCTGCCGGGCCGGTGGGAGGCCCGCATCAGCCAGCTGTGGTTTGTGGCCGTGGCGCTGCAGATGGGGCTGTGGGGCATGCGCGCCATCGGCATCGGGGTGCAGCGCTACCTGGCGCGGCACAACGCCAGCGGCATGACGCAGGTGGGGGCATCGGCCACGCTGATGTCCTGGGGCCTGCGCACGCTGCTGTGGAGCGTGATCCTGCTGGCCGTGCTCTCCAACCTGGGGGTCAACATCACGGCCTTCATCGCCAGCCTGGGGGTGGGCGGTATCGCCGTGGCCCTGGCGGTGCAGAACATCCTGGGCGATCTGTTCGCCTCGCTCGCCATCGCTGTGGACAAGCCGTTCCAGGTGGGCGACTTCGTGGTGGTGGGCGGCGTGGCGGGCACGGTGCAGATGATCGGCCTCAAGACCACCCGCATCCGCAGCCTGCAGGGCGAGGAAGTGGTGATGTCCAATACCGATCTGCTCAAGCAGACCATCAACAACTACCGGCCCATGCAGGAGCGGCGCATCGTGTTCGCCTTTGGCGTGACCTACGACACGCCCATCGAGAAGGTGGAGGCCATTCCGGGCGTGGTGCGCAAGCTCATCGAGTCGCACGAACAGCTGCGGTTTGACCGGGCGCACTTCAAGTCGTTTGGCGACAGTTCGCTGGACTACGAGGTGGTCTACATCGTCAAAGACCCGGCCTACGGCGTCTACATGGACATGCAGCAATCCATCAACCTGGGGCTGATGCGTGAGTTTGCGGCCATGAACGTGGAGTTCGCATTCCCCACGCGCACGGTGCATGTGGCTTCGCTCCCCGCGCTGGCGCAAGGCGCGGATGGCATGGCGCCCGCCCGCCCCATGCCGGTGGCAGGCACGGCTGCAGACGCTGCCCCTGCGCGCGCCGGCACTTGATGAGGGGGGCACGCGCTGCCACTGCGGCGCACAAAAAAAGGCCGGCCACTCCGTGTCGGAGGGGCCGGCCGCAAGCGGTAGTTGCTCGCCCTTCAGCGGGCGCTGCGCTTCAGCTTCTTCGGGTTGTTCTGCACCACAGAGGTCACTTGGCGACCACGCGCACCATTTCCAGGCACTTGTTCGAATAGCCCCATTCGTTGTCGTACCAGCTCACCACCTTCACGAAGGTGCCGTCCAGCGCAATGCCAGCGTCGGCGTCGAAGATGGAGGTGCGGGTGTCGCCACGGAAGTCGGTGGCCACCACCTTGTCTTCGGTGTAGCCCAGCACGCCCTTCAGCGCGCCTTCGGACTGCGCCTTCATCTCGGCCTTGATTTCTTCGTAGGTGGCGGCCTTGTCCAGCTCCACCGTCAGGTCCACCACCGACACGTCGGAGGTGGGCACGCGGAAGGACATGCCGGTCAGCTTCTTGTTCAGCGCAGGAATCACCACGCCCACGGCCTTAGCGGCACCGGTGCTGCTGGGGATGATGTTTTCCAGAATGCCGCGGCCGCCGCGCCAGTCCTTGTTGCTCGGGCCGTCCACGGTCTTTTGCGTGGCGGTGGCGGCGTGCACGGTGGTCATCAGGCCGCGCTTGATGCCCCACTTGTCATGCAGCACCTTGGCGACCGGGGCCAGGCAGTTGGTGGTGCACGAGGCGTTGGAGATGATGGCCTCGCCCTTGTAGGTGTCATGGTTCACGCCATAGACGAACATGGGCGTGTCGTCCTTCGAGGGGGCCGACAGCACGACCTTCTTGGCGCCAGCGTCGATGTGCTTCTGCGCCGTGACCTTGTCGAGGAACAGGCCGGTGGATTCGATCACCACGTCGGCGCCCACTTCGTTCCACTTCAGGTTGGCGGGGTCGCGCTCTTGCGTGAGGCGGATCTTCTTGCCGTTCACGATCAGCGTGTTGCCATCCACCGAGACCTCGCCCTTGAAGCGGCCGTGCACCGAGTCGTACTGCAGCATATAGGCCAGGTAGTCGGGCTCCAGCAGGTCGTTGATGGCCACGACTTCGATGTCGCTGAAGTTCTGGATGGCCGAGCGCAGCACGTTGCGGCCGATGCGGCCGAAGCCGTTGATACCAATCTTGATCGTCATAGGGAGCCTCTTCAAAGTTGCAAAGTCAGAATCAGGAACCGGCCGCTGCACACCCGCTGCTGCAGAGGGCGCGCAGCGGGCGAAAGGGGTGTCAGTGGGCCTTGGCCTTCTTGGCGGGCTTGAGCCGTGCCGCGCCGATGGCGACCAGCACCGCGTCTGCGACGTTCTCTTCGGTGAACCCGAAGTGCTTGAACAGCACGGGCGCGGGGGCCGATTCGCCGTAGGTATCAATGCCCACGACGGCCGCGCAGCCGTACTTCCACCAGCCGTCCGTCGCACCCATTTCGACGGCCACGCGGGGCACGCCGGCGGGCAGCACGCTGGTCTTGTACTTGGCGTCTTCGCGGTCAAAGGTGGTGGTGCTGGGCATGGAGACCACGCGCACGCCGATCTTTTTGTCGGCCAGCAGGCGCTGGGCCTTGAGCGCCAACTGCACTTCAGAGCCCGTGGCGATGATCACGGCCGCAGGCTTCTTCTTGATGCCCACGTCGGCGGGTTCGGACAGCACGTACGCGCCGCGCGAGATGTCGCCCAGGTCGCGCTTGGGCGCATAGGGCAGGTTCTGGCGCGACAGGGCCAGCACCGTGGGCTTGGTGCGGTTGGACAGGGCCACGCTCCAGGCCACGGCGGTCTCGGCCGTGTCGGCGGGGCGCCACACGTCGAGGTTGGGGATCAGGCGCAGGCTGGCCACATGCTCGATGGACTGGTGGGTGGGACCGTCTTCACCCAGGCCGATGGAGTCGTGCGTGAACACGTGGATCACGCGCTGCTTCATCAGCGCGGCCATGCGGATGGCATTGCGGCTGTAGTCGCTGAACGTGAGGAAGGTGCCGCCGTAGGGGATGAAGCCGCCGTGCAGCGCCACGCCGTTCATGATGGCGGCCATGCCGAACTCGCGCACGCCGTAGTTGATGTGGCGGCCGCCCACGCCAGCCTCGTTCTTCACGACGGCGCCCTGCATGTCGAAGCGCAGGTTGGGTGTGCTCTTGGTGTTGGTGAGGTTGGAGCCCGTCAGGTCGGCGCTACCGCCCAGCAGCTCGGGCAGCGCGGCGGTGAAGGCCTCCAGCGCCAGCTGGCTCGCCTTGCGGCTGGCCACGGTTTCGCCCTTGGTGTGGGCCTGCACCACGGTGTCTACGGCCACCTGGGCAAAGTTGGCGGGCAGGTCGCCGTTCATGCGGCGGGTGAACTCGGCGGCGAGCTCGGGGAAGGCCTTGCTGTAGGCGTCGAAGCACGTGTTCCACTCGGCCTCGGCGCTTTCGCCCTGGGCCTTGGCATCCCACGCGGCGTACACGTCTTCAGGAATCACGAAGGGTTCGCTGGTCCAGCCCAGGGCTTCGCGGGTCAGCACGATTTCTTCGGCACCCAGCGGCTCGCCGTGGGCCTTGGCCGTGTTCGCGCGGTTGGGGCTGCCCTTGCCGATGTGCGTCTTGCACACGATGAGGCTGGGGCGTTCGGCCTGCTGCTTGGCTTCCTCGATGGCAGCGGCCACCTGGTCGGCGTCGTGCCCGTCGATGGGGCCGATCACGTTCCAGCCGCAGGCCACGAAGCGCAGCGGGGTGTTGTCGATGAACCAGGGGGCCACCTGGCCGTCGATGCTGATGCCGTTGTCGTCATACAGGGCGATGAGCTTGTTCAGCTTCCAGGCGCCGGCCAGCGCGATGGCTTCGTGGCTGATGCCCTCCATCAGGCAGCCGTCGCCCAGGAAGGCGTAGGTGTGGTGATCCACGATGGCGTGGCCGTCACGGTTGAACTCGGCGGCCAGCAGCTTCTCGGCCAGCGCAAAGCCCACGGCGTTGGTGATGCCCTGGCCCAGTGGGCCGGTGGTGGTCTCCACGCCGGGCGTGATGCCCACTTCGGGATGGCCGGCCGTCTTGCTGTGCAGCTGGCGGAAGTTCTTGAGCTCCTGCATCGGCAGGTCGTAGCCCGTGAGGTGCAGCAGCGCGTAGATCAGCATCGAGCCGTGGCCGTTGGAGAGCACGAAGCGGTCGCGGTCGGCCCACTGCGGGTTGGCTGGGTTGTGCTTGAGGTGGCGGCCCCACAGCGCCACCGCCATGTCGGCCATGCCCATGGGGGCGCCGGGGTGGCCGGAATTGGCTTGTTGAACGGCGTCCATGGCCAATGCGCGGATTGCATTGGCCATCTGTGGGGATTGCTGGGTGTGGGCCATGGGAGTGGGGGTGGGGAGGGGGGTAGGTGCAGGGGAAACCCGGCATTTTACCGGGGCGGCTTCCGGGAGCTTGCCGGGCCTGTGGCGGCGGGCTTGTTCAATGTGCCCCACCACCGATGCTCTACAGTGCGGCCCCATGCAAGGACTGCACCTCACCGCCGATCTCCATGGCTGCTGCTGCGCACCGCCCTGGCTGCTGGATGCAGCAGCGCTGGGCCAGGCCTGCGTCGAGGCTGTGCGGGCCGCCGGCCTGCAGCCGGTGGGGCAGCTTTTCCATCAGTTTCCTGCTTCGTGCCATGGGCCGGGTGGCGTGACGGCGACGGTGCTGCTCGCCGAGTCGCACCTGTGCGTGCACACCTGGCCCGAGCGCTCGGCCGTTACGCTGGATGTGTATGTCTGCAATTTCGGTGCGGACCATTCCGCCAAGGCGCACGCGCTGATGGATGCCTTGCTCGCCCTCTTTCAGCCCGCCGATGTGCAGCGGCATGCCTTGCAACGCGGGTCGCCTGTGCGGACCCCGTGACGCCATGACCACCACGACCCGCCCTCCAGAACCCGTCCGGCCTCAGCCTCCCGCCCTGTTGCTCGCCGCCGGCCGTGGCGAGCGCATGCGCCCGCTGACGGACACCACCCCCAAGCCTTTGCTGCAGGTGCAGGGCCTGCCCTTGCTGCAGTGGCATTTGCAGGCGCTGCAGGACGCCGGTGTGACCCGCGCCGTCATCAACACGGCATGGCTGGGCGGGCAGATCAGCGACAGGTTTTCAAGTTTTTTTGGCGATCACCGCTTGTCTGATAAGGATAGTTCGCTATCAATTTCATACTCGCACGAGGGCCTGGATTTTGGCGATGCGCTGGAGACTGCGGGCGGCATTGCCCGCGCGCTGCCGCAGCTGGGGCCGGTGTTCTGGCTGGCGGCCGGTGATGTGTTCGCGCCGGATTTTGTGTTCGATGCGGCTGCGGCGCAGGCGTTTGCGGCAGACAGCGACCGCCTGGCCCACCTGTGGCTGGTGCCCAACCCGCCGCACAACCCGCACGGCGATTTCGGCCTGTCGGCCGATGGCCGGGCGCTGAACCTGCCCGCTGGCGATCCGGCCCCGCGCTACACCTACAGCACCATCGCGCTGCTGCGCGCCGCGCTGTTTGAACACCCCTGGTGCGACATCCCTGCCGGCAACCCCGCCGGGGTGAAGGCGCCCCTGGCGCCCCTGCTGCGCCGTGCCATGGATGCGGGGCGGGTGTCGGCGTCGATGTACACCGGCCGGTGGACGGATGTGGGCACGCCCGAGCGGCTGGCCGAACTCAATCGCTGAGCCTGCTGCTGCAGGGCGGCGCGCTGCCGTCAGCCCCCGGTAGGCGCAAACGCGGGTTCGACGGTGATGGCCGGGCCGTTCTCGCAGGCGCGCAGCAGCCACTGACTGGGCGCAAACCGGGCGTCGGGGCCGTCGGGGGCGGGCTTGCCCACCTCGGCCTGCACGTCGTACGCGATGGGCGGCACCTGAAAGACGGCGATCTGCCCCTTTTTGCACGCGAGTCCGGAGATGACCTTGTTGGGCACCCAGCTCTGGGTGGCGTTGTCGTACCGGTAGACGGGGCCCAGGCGCTGGTCCTGGGCCAGCTCCAGCCGCGCGGGCAGCACCTGCAGCGCGCTGGCCACCACGCCGGCCAGTTCCACGGGCTGCGCAAAGCGCACGGCCTCCAGCCCATGCAGGGCGAGCGGGCGGCCCGGCTCGCCCTTGTCGAACGGGTCGCGGCGGTTGATGAGGCTGCCTGCCGGAATCAGCAGCTCGCCGTACTGGAAATCCTGCGGCAGCACGAAACGCTCGCGGCTGGCGCGCACGCTCGCGCCGTCCACCCGCGCCTGCTGCGCGCTGTGGCTCATGTACATCCTCAGCCCCAGCCATGCATTGCAGGCCACCGCCACCGCGATCAGCACCTGCAGCGCGCGCGGGGTGAGCAGCCATTTCTGCTGGATGTCGATCCAGCGCACATACACCGCATACACCAGCAGCGCACCCGTCAGCACCAGCCCCAGCAGCGGGATCAAGGTGGCAAAGATGAAGTTCAGCAGGGTGGACAGGAAGAGCGGCATGGCAAGCGGGCGAGGGGTTGCAATGGGGCCGCCGGACGGGCGCCGGGGGTGCGCAGAGTCTGCCATGCCTTGCGAGGCACTCTGCCGGGCCCGGCCTTGCGCGGCGCCTGCAGATTGCCCCCGGCGCGCGCCGGCGCACGCCGATGGCCCCAAAATGCGCGCATGAGCCAACCCAACCCCCTCTATGCAGAGCGCCGCGCCCGCCTCGCCTCCATGCTTGGCGAAGGCGGCATCGCCATCATTCCCACCGCGCCCGCCCGCCCGCGCAACCGCGACACCGACTACCTCTACCGGCACGACAGCTATTTCTATTACCTGACCGGCTTCACCGAGCCCGGCGCGTGCCTCGTCGTGTCGCACGACGGCCGCAGCACGCTGTTCTGCCAGCCCAAGGACCTGGAGCGCGAAATCTGGGACGGCTACCGCCTGGGGCCGGCCGCAGCCCCCGCGGCACTGGGCGTGGATGCCGCGCACTCGGCGGCCGAGCTGGACACCTTGCTGCCTCGGTTGCTCGAAAACCGCAGCAGCGTCTGGTACCCGTTTGCCATCCATCACGGCCTGGCCGCGCGGGTGGAGGGCTGGCTCAACGCCGTGCGGGCGCGCGTGCGCTACGGCGCGCTGTGCCCCGCGCAGCAGCACGACCTGTGCACGCCGCTCGATGAGATGCGCCTGATCAAGGATGCGCACGAGCAGGACATCATGCGGCGTGCGGGCGCCATCAGTGCCCAGGCCCACATCCGCGCCATGCAGCGCTCGGCCCGCATGCTGCGCGCTGGCGAAGATGTGCGTGAGTACCACCTCGACGCCGAACTGCTGCACGCGTTCCGCGAAGCGGGGTCGCAGTACCCGGCCTATGGCTCCATCGTGGCCGCCGGTGCCAACGCCTGCGTGCTGCACTACCAGGCCGATGCCGCACCCGTGCGCAGCGGCGAGCTGGTGCTCATCGACGCGGGCTGCGAGCTGGACGGCTATGCCAGCGACATCACCCGCACGTTCCCGGCCGACGGCCGATTCACCGGCCCGCAGCGCGCGCTGTACGACCTGGTGCTGGCCAGCCAGGACGCCGCCGTGGCGGCCACCCGGGCGGGCGCGCGCTTCAACGACCCGCACGACGCCACCGTGGCCGTGCTGGCGCAAGGCATGCTGGACCTGGGTCTGCTCGACAGGAACAAGGTGGGCACCGCGCAGGACGTGATCGACAAGCGCGCCTACTTCCAGTTCTACATGCACCGCACCGGCCACTGGCTGGGCATGGACGTGCACGACTGCGGCAGCTACGTGGAACCGAGCGAAGTGGGCCAGGTCAGCGAGCGCCGCGACCCGCTCTCGGGTGAAATCATCACCAACCGGCCAAGCCGCGTGCTGCGCCCGGGCATGGTGCTCACCATCGAGCCCGGCATCTATGTGCGGCCCGCCGAGGGCGTGCCCGCGCAGTTCCACAACATCGGCATCCGCATCGAGGACGACGCCATCGTGACCGACACGGGCTGCGAGCTGGTCACGCGCGGCGTGCCGGTCAAGGCCGACGAAATCGAGGCGCTGATGCGATGACGCTGCCCGTGGCGCCGGGTCTGCGTGCAGGATGGCGCTTGGGCATCGGCCTGTGGTTGCTCGGCCTGCCCGGTGTGGTGGCCGTGGTGTGGGCCCTGCTGCCCCCGCTGACCGCCAACGAGGCGCTGCTGCCGGCGCCCTTGTGGGTTGTGGTGCTGCTCAGCGGCTTGCAGACGGCGGTGCTGCTGGCAGCGGCCGTGGCGGTGGGCACGGCGCTGGCGCCCCGCGTGGGGCTGCGCGCGCCCGCGCTGTCCGCCTGGGGGGCGGGGAGGCCGGTGGCCCCTGCGCTGCGGCCGCAATGGATGCCCGGTCTGGTGGGCGGCGCGCTGGGTGCGCTCTGGCTCGTGCTGCTGTCGCACTGCGCCCCGGACGGGCTGCGCCCTGCCGATTCGTCCAGCGCGATGCCCCTCGTGGTCAAGCTGCTGTACGGCGGCATCACCGAAGAACTGCTGGTGCGCTGGGGCGCCATGAGCCTTCTGTTGTGGTTGCCCTGGCGCGTTGTGCAGCGCGGCCAGGGTGCGCCCCGGCCGGTATGGGTGGCCTTGGCTGTGGTGCTGAGCGCGCTGCTCTTTGCCGTGGGGCACCTGCCAGCGGCGCTCGCCATGGCCGGGGCACTCACGCCCGATGTGCTGGTCTTCGTGCTGGTCGGCAACACCGCCTTTGGTCTGCTGGCCGGCGCGCTGTTTGCGCGCTGGGGGCTGGAGGCGGCGATGCTGGCCCATGTGCTGGCGCATGCGTTGGCGCATCCGTGGGTCTGACCTGCCGGAGGGGCGACGCCGGGACGAGCGCTGCGTCCGCAGGGCGCCCGCCCTCCGTGGCTGCGCGGGTAACCAGCATGTAACTGCTTCATGTGAGAATTGAAATTCAATTACATGAACCGACTGCCTTGCATGAAAAAAGGAGACCTCCCCATGCCCACGCGCCGTGCCACCAAGATCGTCGCCACCCTTGGCCCCGCTTCCAGCGACCCGGCGCTGCTCGAGGCAATGATCCGTGCGGGGGTGAACGTCGTGCGGCTGAATTTCAGCCACGGCAGGGCGCAGGACCACATCGACCGCGCCGCCACGGTGCGCGCTGCAGCCCAGCGTGCAGGCCGTGAGGTGGCCATCATGGCCGACCTGCAGGGGCCCAAGATCCGCGTGGGCAAGTTTGCCGACGGCAAGGTGATGCTCGAGTCGGGTGCCAAGTTCGTGCTGGACGCCTCGCGCACCGACCTGGGGGACATCGATGGCGTGGGCCTCGACTACAAGGAGCTGCCGCGCGATGTGAAGGGCGGCGACGTGCTGCTGCTCAACGATGGGCTCATCGTGCTGACGGTGGACGCGGTGCTCGGTGAGGCCGTGCACACCACGGTGAAGGTGGGCGGCGAGCTGTCCAACAACAAGGGCATCAACAAGAAGGGCGGCGGACTCACGGCACCGGCGCTGACGGCCAAGGACATGGAAGACATCCGCACGGCGATGAGCTTTCAGGCGGACTATGTGGCGGTGAGCTTTCCGAAAAACGCCACCGACATGGAGATGGCGCGCCAACTGTGCAACGTGGCGGCCTCCGAGTTCCGCCACAAGCCGGGCCTGATCGCCAAGATCGAACGCGCCGAAGCCATCCCGCACCTCGAATCCATCCTGCGCGTGTCCGACGGCATCATGGTGGCGCGCGGTGACCTGGCGGTGGAGGTGGGCAACGCCGCCGTCCCCGCACTGCAGAAAAAGATGATCCGCATGGCGCGCGACATGGACAAGGTGGTGATCACCGCGACGCAGATGATGGAGAGCATGATCACCAACCCCGTGCCCACGCGCGCCGAGGTGAGCGACGTGGCCAACGCCGTGCTGGACGGCACCGACGCCGTGATGCTGAGCGCCGAGACGGCCGCAGGCCGCTATCCGCTGGAGACGGTGGAGGAGATGGCCACCATCTGTGCCGCCGCCGAAGCGGCCGTGGACCATGAGCTGGACGCCGACTTCACCGGCCAGACCTTCGGCCGCATCGACCAGTCCATCGCCATGGGTGCGCTGTTCACGGCCCACCATCTGGGCGCCAAGGCCATCGTGGCCATGACCGACAGCGGCGCCACGGCGCTGTGGATGAGCCGCCACAACATCGACATCCCCATCTATGCCCTGACCCCCAAGGTGGCCACACAGCGCAAGATGGCGATGTACCGCAATGTGCGGCCCCTGCTCATGGACACCAGTGCCGACCGCGACACCGCGCTGGAGCAGGCCGAAGGCCACCTCAAGAGCCGCAACATCGTGCAGAAGGGCGATGTGTATGCGATCACCTGTGGCGAGCCCATGGGTGCGCCCGGTGGCACCAACATGCTGAAGATCTGCGTGGCCAACTGAGTGGGATCGGCGGGTGGCTTCGAGCCACCTGGCCACAAAGGGCGATATGGGTTTTTGGCCTGCTTGCCGCGTCCGGCTAGTCGGGCTTGACCGCATTTGCGGTGAGTGGTGTCACCCAGGGCGCTGCGCGGCGGCGCACACGCAAGGCCACAGCACCATGGACGCTGTAGGCTGTGATGACGCCCGCCAGTGCGCCCGCCACCACGTCGGACGGAAAGTGCACGCCCAGGCTGACGCGGCTCCACGCCATGGCAAAAGCCACCAGCCCAGCCGGTACAGCCACCGTGCGCAAACCGCCCAGTGCCAGCCCCGCAGCGAGGGCAAACGCTGCGGCCGTGTGCAGGCTGGGGAAGCCGGCGCGCGCGGCGTGTTCGATCCACTGATGGCCGATGCCCAGTTGCGCAGGGCGCGGTGCCGCGATGGCATGGCGCAGGAACTGCACCATCACCCACGCCGAGGCCATGGACGCCATGGCGATGAACACGGCGCGCCGCTGAGCCGCCGATCCGGCAGCGAGGAGGGACAGCAGCACGCCCACCATGACGTACGGGGCCTGTGCAGACACCCAGCGGGCCAAGTCGATCACGAAGGGTGCGGTCCCCGCATCGGCGTTGATCGCGTGGAACAAGGCCAGGTCAAGTGGGAGCATGGGAAGAATCCTCGGGTGGGCGGGTGTGTGCAAAAGCGGGCAGCCGCGGGCGCAATGCCGTGGCGGCCAGGTCGCACAGCCACCCTGTGGTCCAGCAGATCCAGCCCGTCCACAGCGTGTGGCTCATGAAATGGGCGCCGCGCACCTGCTGCACTGCCCCCAGCGCCAGGCCCGCAAGCAAGGCCGCCGCCAGCCACCAGCGCGCGGCGCCGGGTTGGTGGTGGCGCAGTGCGAAGTACCCCCCAACGAAAGCAAAACCGGCGGAGGCATGGCCCGCAGGAAAACACCGCCCGCCACCGCCATCCAGTACGCCCAGTGCCCAGTGCGATGTGTAACGCGCCACGCCGCCGAACTCCGCCAGATCCCACGGGCAACTGGTGCTGCTGAGGTTTTTGGTGATGCTGATGACGGCCAAGGCGAGCAGTGCACTCAGGGCCATCTGCAGACGCCCGACGGTGTCCAGGCGCCGCAGTACGCCACGCGGCCACCAGACACCCAGCGCCAGCAACAGCACCAGCGCCCAGCCCAGGCGGCGGGCGTCCTCGTGCAGCACTTGCACGAAGAACCATTGGTCCCGCATGGGGAAACCGTGGGCGTCTCCAAAAAAGTGGGCAAACGCCAAGTCCTTCCCGCCTGCGTCCCAGGCGATGAGGAGCAGCAGGCCGGCCAGTGTCCAGAGCAGGGTGCTGTAGTTGAAGTAGAAGGGGTTGGGGCGCGCACCGTGTGTGCGAGAGGCTTGCATGGGCCGAACCATAGGGGGCGGCTCTTAACGCCGTCTTAATGCCCACGGTGGGTTGATGTTCCGCCGGCTACCTCGGGAGCCGCGTGGCAAGACATTGCATGCAAACCTGTGCCGCAAGGTGACAATGTGCGGATGCGAATACTCGTGGTGGAAGACGATGCGGGCATTGCAAGCGGGCTGCGTACCAATCTGCAGCAGCGCGGCTATGCGGTGGATGTCTGTGATGGCGTTGCCAGCGCATGGAGCGCCTTGCGCACCGAGCGTTTCGACGCCGTGCTGCTAGACCTCGGGCTGGTCGACGGAGATGGCAGCGAACTGCTTCGCCGACTGCGCCTGAGCCCTGCAGGTGAGGCGCAGGCGTCGGTACTCCCCGATCCCGCAACGCCGGTGCTGATCGTGACTGCGCGAGACCAGGTGCACCAGCGCATTGCAGGCTTGGACCTTGGGGCCGATGACTATCTGACCAAACCTTTTAACGTGGACGAGCTGGATGCGCGGCTGCGCGCATTGCTTCGGCGTGCTGCCGGGCGCACGTCGCCCACCATCCGCCATGGCGACATCGAACTGGACCCCGCCGGGCGCACCGTGCGCCAGAAGGGTAAGCCCGTCGATATGTCTCCACGCGAGTTTTCGGTGCTGCTGGTGCTGCTGGAGTCGCGCGGCCGGGTCTTGTCGCGCCAGCAGATTGAAGAGCGCCTGTACAGCTGGGATGCCGCGATCGAGAGCAACGCCGTGGAGGTCCATATCCACCACTTGCGCCGCAAGCTGGGCAGTGCCTGCATCCAGACCATGCGCGGCGTGGGCTACTTCATGCCGCAGGAGGAGCGCTCGTGAACGCCTCCCCAGCCCCGCAGGCGCCGTCCGCGCCCTCACTGCGCAAGCCCTCGCTCACCAGGCAGCTGCTGCTGTGGTCGTTGGGCGCGCTGGCCATTGTGTGGGCGAGTTTTGTGTTCATTGGCTACAAAACCGGCGTGCATGAGGCCGACGAGCTGACCGACGGCCACCTGGCCAGTGTGGCCGCCTTGCTTCTCAACCTGCGTGCCACCGAGGCCATGCACGGCCCGCAGGTCACGCAGCGCGCGCCCACACCCTGGCTCAAGTCCCACGATTACCAACAGTCGATCAGCGTCGTTCAGTGGGATGCGCTGGGCAATTTGCTGACGGTGAGCGGCACTGCGCCCGCCCCCTTGTTCACCGACTCCGAGGGGTTCGCGGATCTGACACTGGGGCCCGATGCCGTGCCGTGGCGCAGCTTTTCGCAGTGGGATGCGGAACGCACCCGCAAGATCATGGTACTGCTGGAACTGCGCGAACGGGACGAGCTGGCCGAGGATATTGCCGAGCAGATGATCGAACCGGGCCTGTGGCTGCTGCCCGTGGTGTCGCTGGCGCTGGGCCTCGCTTTGTGGCGCGGGCTGCGGCCGCTGTATGCGCTTTCGGCCGATGTGGCGGCGCTGGACCCCACCAGCGCACAACGCCTGGCTTCGCGCCACGCATGGAACGAGTTCGAGTCGGTGGTGGCCTCCATCAACACTTTGTTGGACCGGCAGCAAGATGCCATGGTGCGCGAGCGCCGCCTGGCCAACGAGGTGGCCCACGAGTTGCGCACGCCGCTGTCTTCCATTGCCTTGCAGGCCAGTGCGCTGGCAGCGGGCCTGGATGAAGACGCCCGCGCGCAGGCCGTGGCCCGCATCGGGCAGGACGCGCTGCGCGCCGGGCACGTGCTGAGCCAGTTGCTGTCGCTCGCGCGTGCCAGCCGCGCGGAGCTCCATGAAGCCAAGGCGCCGGTCGATCTGTGCGAGGTGGCCCGTGCGGTGTGTGCCGATTACGCGCAGGCGGTCTGGCAGAGGGGCGATGAGATCGCGCTGCAGGCGCCCGCGACGCTCACTGTGCCGGGCCATGCGGTGCTGCTCGACATGGCAGCGCGCAATCTGGTCGAAAACGCGCTCAAGCACACACCAGACGGCACGCGCATCGCTGTACAGCTGGGTGGTGATGAGGCCGTGGGTGCCTGGTTGCAGGTGTGCGACGACGGCGGCAGGGACCGTGCGGACGTGTTGGTGGCGGGAGCCGGTGCTCCGCCGGGAGACAGCCTGCACCTCGGGCACGAAATCCTTCGCCGTGTGGCTGACATCCACGGCGGGCGCTTTGGCCCAGCGCTGGCGCCAGCCCCCTTTACCACCTGCTACCGCTTGGATTTGCCGCGGCCGGCCGTCGCGGGTGCCGGTTAAAATTGCGAGTTACCAAGCGGTTACCGCCGCCGCGCACGGCTTTGAACAGGCCAGACCCGCGCCTTCCTCAACCCTGAACGGACCCAACGATCATGCCCCTCGTCTCGATGCGCGAACTGCTCGACCATGCCGCCGCCAACAGCTATGGCATCCCTGCCTTCAACGTCAACAACCTGGAGCAGGTCCAGGCCGTGATGGCGGCCGCCGACGAAGTGGGCGCGCCCGTCATCCTGCAAGCCAGTGCAGGCGCCCGCAAATACGCCGGCGAGCCTTTCATCAAGCACCTGATCCAGGCGGCCGTCGAAGCCTTTCCCCACATCCCGCTGGTCATGCACCAGGACCACGGCACATCGCCCAAGGTGTGCGCCGGCGCCATCGACCTGGGCTTTGGATCGGTGATGATGGACGGCTCGCTGATGGAAGACGGCAAGACCCCTGCCTCGTTCGAATACAACGTGGACGTGACCCGCAAGGTCGTGGAGATGGCGCACAAGGTGGGCGTGACCGTGGAAGGCGAGCTCGGCTGCCTGGGCAACCTGGAAACCGGCGAAGCCGGTGAGGAAGACGGCATCGGCGCCGAAGGCAAGCTGGACCACAGCCAGATGCTGACCGACCCCGAGGAAGCCGCCGTGTTCGTCAAGGCCACGCAACTCGATGCCCTGGCGATTGCCATCGGCACCAGCCACGGCGCCTACAAGTTCAGCCGCAAGCCCACGGGCGACATCCTGGCGATCAGCCGTGTGAAGGAAATCCACCAGCGCATTCCCAACACCCACCTGGTGATGCACGGTTCCTCGTCCGTGCCCGCCGAGCTGCTGGCCATCATCAACCAATACGGCGGCAAGATGAAGGAAACCTACGGCGTGCCGGTCGAGGAGATCCAGGAAGCCATCAAGTACGGCGTGCGCAAGATCAACATCGACACCGACATCCGCCTGGCGATGACCGGCGCTGTGCGCAAGTTCCTGGCCGAGAACCCCGACAAGTTCGACGCGCGCGAATGGCTCAAGCCCGCACGCGAGGCCGCTAAGCAGGTCTGCAAGGCGCGCTACCTGGAGTTCGGCTGCGAAGGCCAAGGGGCCAAGATCAAGGGCGAAAGCCTGCAGGTGGTGGCCGCCAAGTACGCACGCGGCGAACTGGCGCAAGTGGTGCACTGATCCTCGGTTTTTTTTGCTGGTTCCGATCAGCCTGCCAGCCCAACAGCCCGGCCGCCCGCAGCGACCGGGCTTTTTTATCGCAGGGCCCGTCCTGGGGCGGGTTTACCCGGTGGGTGCAGTGCCCCCCCCGGGCTGGGGAGTTCCCTCTACACCTCGCCTGCGCGACAGGCTGCGGAAATTCTTCATGTAAGCTCGCGGTCAGTTTGCCCGGGGCGGGCGCCGCAGAAAGTGTTTGAACCTTTGTCCATGACGCTGATGATCTCGAAATTCCGGTGGCTTTTGTCCTGTTCCCTGGTGCTGGTGCTGGCGGCGTGTGCCCCTCTCACCGTCCCGCCCAAAGAAGAATTCCCCGCGGGCCGTGCGCGGCTGGTGCTGCCCCCGGGCACATGGCAAGACCTTGGCAGCATCGATGAAACGGTGGGCGGTGTGCCACTGCAAACGCGTTCCGTCGGACTGCGCGGCGCACAAGGCGAATGGATGGCCGTGCTGCGTGTGCAGACCAACCGCGGCGGCGCCCTGAGTGGCGGTGCGCCCTGGTCGGGCGAGTGCCCGCGTGCCCGGGACGTGACCGTGGACGACGCTGCCAAGGAGAGCCCCGTGCGTGCAGACTGCCTGCGTTTCAAGCGCTGGGCCAGCAGCGGCGACTGGCTGCTGAAGAACGAGCCGGAGCTGGCGCGATGGGCCAGCGGCCAGCGCATTTCCTGGTCGCAGCCCTATTCGCACCTGGGCTACCGGTACGCCACGGACCGGGGCGCCCTGGTGGCGGTGGACGCGCTGGTGGACCACCGCCTGTTGCGCCCCAAGACCCAGAACAATGAGGAGTTCCTGACCGCAGGGCGTCCGGCGCTGGCGTGGAGCCATGCCCTGGCCGAGGCCGCGCGGCTGAGCGTGGGCATGGTGGACGGCTATCTGGCCGTGCCGCCCTTTCCATACGCGGAAGCCGCATTGGCCCGGCGATAGCAGCGCGGCCTGTGCCCGGCTCCCACCACAATGACAACCACAGAGCCGGGCCCGCAGGCCGTCAACACCGGGATTCACAGAGGGAGACAACGATGGGCGTGGTCCGGCAGATCCTTGGGCTGAACATCCTCTTTGCCACACGGGCGCGGCCCCTGCGGCAGTGCGGCGCCGCTGCCGCCTTCCAAGCCTGCCCTGCGCACGCAGCGCGCCGTTTGGCCCCGTGCGCCAGAGCAACATTCCGGCCCGCGCGCGAGCGCTCGGTGCGGGATCAGCATGCCGCGACGGCCCGCCGTGCCCCGCCGCACGCCCGGCCACGGCCCCGAGCCGCCTGACGCAGCGCACGCTGCGGACCTGCGCCCAATGCAACGATTCCAACCATCCAAGGAGACAGCCCATGCAGACAAACCCCATCCCGCAGCCCCAGCGCATCGGCGTGCCGAGGGAGACGTTCCCTGGCGAAAAACGCGTTGCCACGGTGCCCGACGTGGTCGAGAAGTTGATCAAGCTGGGCTTCACGGTGGCGGTTGAATCGGGGGCGGGTGACGCGGCCCAGTTCAGCGATGACGCCTACCGCGCCGCCGGGGCAGAGATCATCGACGGCGCTGCCGCCCTCTGGGCCGCATCCGACATCGTGTTCAAGGTGCGGCCGCCCAGTGGCGACGAAGTGGCGCTGATGCGCGAAGGCGGCACGCTCATCGACTTCATCTGGCCCGCGCAGAACCCCGACCTGATGCAGCAGCTGGCCGCCAGAAAGGCCACGGTGCTGGCCATCGACTGCCTGCCGCGCACCCTGTCGCGCGCGCAGAAGATGGACGCGCTCACCTCCACGGCGGGCGTGAGCGGCTACCGCGCGGTCATCGAGGCCGCCAACGCCTTCGGCCGCTTCTTCAACGGCCAGATCACGGCTGCGGGCAAGGTGCCGCCGGCCAAGGTGTTCATCGCCGGGGCCGGTGTGGCGGGCCTCGCGGCCATCGGCACGGCCGCCAACCTGGGCGCCATCGTGCGCGCCAACGACACCCGCGCCGAAGTGGCCGACCAGGTCAAGTCGCTGGGCGGCGAGTTCGTGAAGGTGGACTACGAGGAAGAAGGCTCGGGCGGCGGTGGCTACGCCAAGGTCATGAGCGAAGGCTTCCAGGCCGCGCAGCGCAAGATGTATGCGGAGCAGGCCAAGGAGGCCGACATCATCATCACCACGGCGCTGATCCCCGGCAAGCCCGCACCCAAGCTCATCACGGCCGAGATGGTGCAGAGCATGAAGCCCGGCAGCGTGATCGTGGACATGGCCGCCGAGCAGGGCGGCAACTGCGAGCTGACGGTGCCTGGCGAGGCCGTGGTGCGCCACGGCGTCACCATCGTGGGCTACACCGACCTGGCCTCGCGCCTGGCCAAGCAGTCGTCCACGCTGTATGCCACCAACCTGCTGCGCCTGACGGAAGAACTGTGCAAGGCCAAGGACGGCGTGGCCGTGGTCAACATGGAGGACGACGCGATCCGCGGCCTCACCGTGGTCAAGGACGGTGCCATCACCTGGCCGGCGCCGCCGCTCGCGCAGGCCCCCGTTGCGGCGCCGAAGGCCGCCGCAGCACCCGTCGAGCAGAAGAAGGGCGGCCACGGCAGCAGCGCGCCCTTGCCCGCCAAGACGCTGGCGATCCTCTTCGCCGTCGCGGCAGTCGCTTTCTGGTTCATCGGCGCCTACGCGCCTGCGGCTTTCCTGGGGCACTTCACGGTGTTCGTGCTGGCCTGCTTCATCGGCTACATGGTGGTGTGGAACGTCACGCCGGCGCTGCACACGCCGCTCATGAGCGTGACCAATGCCATCTCCAGCATCATCGCCATCGGCGCGTTGGTGCAGATCGCCCCGCCCGAGGCGGGGGCCAACGGGCGGCCCGACGGGCTCATCCTGTGGCTGGCCTTTGCCGCCATCGTGCTCACCGCCATCAACATGTTCGGCGGCTTTGCGGTCACGCGCCGCATGCTGGCCATGTTCCGCAAGTAAAGACAACGACAAGAACAACGAGGAGCACAGAACATGTCCCAAAGCCTTGCCACCGTGGCCTACCTGGGCGCGGCCATTCTTTTCATCCTGAGCCTGGGCGGGCTCTCCAACCCCGAAACCTCGCGCCGGGGCAACCTTTTCGGCATGATCGGCATGGCGCTGGCCGTGCTGGCCACCGTGTTCGGGCCGCGCGTGAGCAGTGGCGGCATCGCCTGGATCGTTGTGGCGCTGGTCCTCGGCGGCGGCATCGGCCTGTTTGCGGCCCGAATCGTCAAGATGACGCAGATGCCCGAGCTGGTGGCGCTGATGCACAGCCTGGTGGGCCTGGCCGCCTGCCTGGTCGGCTTTGCCAGCTATGTGGACACGTCCATCCAGCTGCAGGGCGCGGAGAAGGCCATCCACGAGGTGGAGATCTACGTCGGCATCCTCATCGGTGCCGTCACCTTCAGCGGCTCGCTGATCGCCTTCGGCAAGCTCAACGGCAAGATCGGCGGCAAGCCGCTGCTGCTGCCGGCGCGGCACTGGCTCAACCTGGCGGCGCTGCTGGTCGTGATCTGGTTCGGCCGCGAATTTTTGCGTGCCGAAACCGTGGAGCAGGGCATGCTGCCGCTGGTGGTGATGACCGTGATCGCGCTGCTGTTCGGCATCCACATGGTCATGGCCATCGGCGGGGCCGACATGCCGGTGGTGGTGTCCATGCTCAACAGCTATTCGGGCTGGGCCGCAGCGGCCACGGGCTTCATGCTCAGCAACGACCTGCTGATCGTGACCGGCGCGCTGGTGGGTTCTTCGGGCGCCATCCTCTCCTACATCATGTGCAACGCGATGAACCGCAACTTCATCAGCGTGATTGCCGGGGGCTTCGGCTCGGGTGCGGGCACGCCAGCCAAGAAGGGCGAGGCCGCAGAGCCCCAGGGCGAGGCGGTGCCCGTGAGCGCCGCGGAAACCGCCGAGCTGCTGCGCGACGCCAAGAGCGTCATCATCGTGCCCGGCTACGGCATGGCGGTGGCCCAGGCACAGCACACCGTCAACGAGATCACCCAGACGCTGCGCGCCAAGGGCGTGACCGTGCGCTTTGGCATCCACCCGGTGGCCGGCCGCATGCCCGGCCACATGAACGTGCTGCTGGCCGAGGCCAAGGTGCCCTACGACATCGTGATGGAGATGGACGAGATCAACGACGACTTTGCCGACACCGACGTGGCGATGGTGATTGGCGCCAATGACATCGTGAACCCCAGCGCCCTCGACGACCCCACCAGCCCCATCGCCGGCATGCCGGTGCTCGAAGTGTGGAAAGCCAAGACCTCCATCGTGATGAAGCGCTCGATGGCGTCGGGCTATGCGGGGGTCGACAACCCTCTGTTCTACAAGGACAACAACCGCATGCTCTTTGGCGATGCCAAGAAAATGCTTGACGAAGTGCTCGCCACGCTCAAGGGCTGACAGGCATAATTCCTCTGCGAAAAAAGCACGACCGTGCTGAAAATGACAGCACGGTTTTCATGACCTCGAAAACCGACCAGGAGACAACGCAAATGACCGACCGCCCGTGGCTGGCTGCCTACCCCCAAGGTGTTCCCGCCGACATCGACACCTCGCAGTACCCCTCTCTCGTGGCCCTGATGGACGAGGCCTTTGCGAAGTACGCCGACCGCGTGGCGTACAGCTTCATGGGCAAGGAGGTGAGCTATGGCCAGACCGACTCGCTGTCGAGCGCCTTTGCGGCCTATCTGCAGAGCCTGGGCCTGGTCAAGGGCGACCGCGTCGCGATCATGATGCCCAACGTGCCGCAGTATCCCGTGGCCGTGGCGGCCATCCTGCGTGCAGGCTTCGTGGTGGTCAACGTGAACCCGCTGTACACCCCGCGCGAGCTGGAGCACCAGCTCAAGGATTCGGGTGCCAAGGCCATCGTGATCATCGAGAACTTTGCCGCCACGCTGCAAAGCTGCATCGCCAACACCCCCGTCAAGCACGTCGTGCTGGCGGCCATGGGCGACCAGTTGGGCCTGCTCAAGGGCGCGCTGGTGAACTACGTGGTGCGCAACGTCAAGAAGATGGTGCCCACCTACGACCTGCCCGGCGCCGTGCGCTTCAACGACGCCGTGGCCCAGGGCACGCGCGGCACGCTCAAGAAGCCCGACATCCGCCCCGACGACATCGCTCTCTTGCAATACACCGGCGGCACCACGGGCGTGAGCAAGGGCGCGGTGCTGCTGCATCGCAACATCCTGGCCAACGTGCTGCAGTCCGAGGCCTGGAACTCGCCCGTGATGAGCAAGGTGCCCGCGGGCGAGCAGCCCACGGCCGTGTGCGCGCTGCCGCTGTACCACATCTTCGCCTTCACCGTGAACATGATGCTGAGCATGCGCACGGGCGGCAAGACCATCCTCATCCCCAACCCGCGCGACCTGCCTGCGGTGCTCAAAGAGCTGTCCAAGCAGACCTTCCACAGCTTCCCGGCCGTGAACACGCTGTTCAATGGCCTGGCCAACCACCCCGACTTCAACACCGTCAACTGGAAGAACCTCAAGGTTTCGGTGGGTGGCGGCATGGCCGTGCAGGGCGCCGTGGCCAAGCTCTGGCTGGACAAGACCGGCTGCCCCATCTGCGAAGGCTACGGCCTGTCCGAAACCAGCCCCTCGGCCAGCTGCAACCCCGTGACAGCCACCGAATACACCGGCACCATCGGCGTGCCGCTGCCCAGCACCTGGATGAAGCTGCTGGACGATGACGGCAACGAGGTCACGGACCTCGGCCAGCCGGGCGAGATCGCCATCAAGGGCCCGCAGGTCATGGCCGGCTACTGGCAGCGCCCGGACGAAACCGCCAAGGTCATGACCGCCGACGGCTTCTTCAAGTCGGGCGACATCGGCACGATGGACGAGCGCGGCTACTTCAAGATCGTGGACCGCAAGAAGGACATGGTGCTGGTCAGCGGCTTCAACGTCTACCCCAACGAGGTGGAGGAAGTGGTGGCCAACTGCCCCGGCGTGCTCGAATGCGCCGTGGTGGGCGTGGCCGACGAGAAGACCGGCGAAGCCGTGAAGCTCGTCATCGTGAAGAAGGACCCCGCGCTGACCGAGGCGCAGGTGAAGGAATTCTGCAAGGCCAACCTCACGGGCTACAAGCAGCCCAAGGTGATCGAGTTCCGCACCGAACTGCCCAAGACCCCCGTGGGCAAGATCCTGCGCCGCGAGCTGCGCGACAAGAAGTGACGCTGGGGGCCGCGCGCCCCGCTTCACCCTCCAGGCGGCCTTGGCCGCCTTTGTTTTGCCGGAAGACCCCATGACCACTGCCATCCTCAGCGCCCTGCCCGAAGAACAGAACACGCTGGTGGCGCGCCTGGCCCATCCGCAGCGCATGACGCACGCCGGGCGGGCTTTCTGGCGCGGCGAACTGGAAGGGCGCGCGGTGGTGCTGGCCTTGTCGGGCATGGGCAAGGTCGCCGCTGCGACGACGTCCACGGCACTGATCGAGCGCTTCGGCGCGGCGCGCATCGTGTTCACGGGCGTGGCGGGCGGCGTGGGAGACGGGGTGAATGTGGGCGATGTGGTGGTGGCCGAGGACTACCTGCAGCACGACATGGACGCCTCGCCGCTGTTTCCGCGCTGGGAGGTGCCGGGCTACGCGCGCAGCAGGCTGCGCTGCGATGCGGCGCTGTCTGCTATTCTTTTGGAAGCTGCCAGGGATTGTGTTTCAAGCGCTGAACGGCGATTTGACCTGCAATCTGTGATTCCCGGCCCGCCGGCAGGGCGCGCGCCGGTGAGCGCGCACCATGGCCTCGTCGTCAGCGGCGACCGGTTTGTCTGCGCTGCCGACGAGGCCCACCGCCTGCGCAGCGCGCTGGTGGACGCAGGCCACGCCGTGCTGGCCGTCGAAATGGAGGGCGCCGCCGTCGCCCAGGTGTGCTATGACTACGGCATCCCCTTCGCGGCCGTCCGCACCATCTCTGACCGCGCCGACGATGCCGCCCATGTGGACTTTCCCCGCTTCGTGCAGGCGGTGGCCAGCCGCTATGCCGAGCAGATGGTGCTGGCGATGATGCAAAAACTATGAAATTGATAGCTGTCAGCGCTTGATGGATAAGCGCTGGAGGCTAATTTGACCAAATATCCAACGCGAATTCGAGCACTGAGCTGATCCTGTGCTGTGCCCTGGCTTCGACAAGCTCAGCCCGAACGGGCGGAGGAGATCGTGAACAGGTTCTTGAAACCGGCGCGCCCCAGATTCCAGCGCCACCGTGGATCGGCTTTGCCGGTCCACCGGAGGCGTCTCCCCCCGGGGGGGAAGGCGCGCAGCGCCTCAGGGGGGCTACTTCAACCAGCCGCGCTTGCGGAAGTACAACATGGGCCCCAGCGCGCTGGTCACCATCAGCGCCAGCGCATAGGGGTAGCCCAGGGCCCAGTCCAGCTCGGGCATGAACTTGAAGTTCATGCCGTAGACGCTGGCGATCAGCGTGGGCGGCAGCAGCGCCACGCTGGCCACCGAGAAGATCTTGATGATCTTGTTCTGGTTGATGTTGATGAAACCGACCGTGGCGTCCATCAAGAAGTTGATCTTGTCGAACAGGAAGGCCGTGTGGCTGTCCAGCGACTCGATGTCGCGCAGGATCTGCCGCGCGTCCTCGAACTGCTCGGAGTTGAGCATCTTGCTGCGCATCATGAAGCTCACCGCGCGGCGCGTGTCCATCACGTTGCGGCGGATGCGGCCGTTCAGGTCTTCCTGGCGGGCGATGGCGGCCAGCACTTCACCGGCGCGCGTGTCGGTCACGTCGCCGGCCAGCACCTGCCGGCTCACCGTTTCCAGCTCGTCGTAGATGTTCTCCAGCGTGTCGGCGGAGTATTCCGCGTCGGCATCGAACAGCTTGAGCAAAACTTCCTTGGCGTCCTCGATCAGTCCGGGTGCCCGCCGGGCGCGCATGCGCAGCAGGCGGAACACGGGCACGTCCTCGTCGTGGATGGAAAACAGCACGCCGCGGCTCTTGAGGTTGGCGTTGTGCTGGTTCAGGATGAAGGCCACGCGCACCGAGCGCGGGTCCTCGTCGTCGTCGATCAGAAAGTCGCTGCGGATGTGCAGCTCGCCGTTGTCCTCTTCGTAGAAGCGGGCGGATTCCTCAATGTCCTCGTCCATCGCATCCTCGGGGATGGACAGGCCGTAGTGCTGCTTGATCCAGCGTTTTTCTTCGAGGGTGGGGGATTCCAGGTCGACCCAGATGGGCTGGAACCGGGTCAGCTCTTCGAGCGACTCGATTTCTTCCTGGAACAGCCGGCCATTGGCGAGCGTGAAGATGTTGAGCATGGGCTCACTCCCTGTTTGTGTGGCGTCTGCGGTGCGGGGGTGGGGTGCTTTCAACCCCTCGACGGCGGGCCGGGGAGCTGAAAGCTACCAACTGGGGTAGGTTTCCAAGGAGCTGTCTCCGTGTGTTGCGGACAAAAAAAGAAAGAACCGGAACGGTGAGGAATCGGCCAGGGCGTCCTGCATGGCCCGCGCCCTCACGGACCGCCGGGCGTTGCGCGGGCCATCCAAATCCCAAGTGGCGGATTATGGCACCGCAGCGCCCGGTGGAGCGCCTCGCACCAGGGCCAGCGCATGGCACAGGTCGGCCCAGGCGGCGGCCTTGCTGTCCTGCGATCGCAGCAGGAACGCCGGGTCGTAAGTGACCACGGCGGGGCGGCCTGCCACCTGGTGGGGCCCGGCGCGCAAGCGGCCCAGCGGCTCCGCGCGCCCGAGCGCGGCGCGCGCGGCCACGTGGCCCAGCACCAGCACCAGGGCCGGCTGCACCTGGGCCACGGTGCCCGCCAGGGCGGCTGCAACGTCTGCAGGGGCGTCGGCCGCAGGGCCGGGCGCCGCCGTGGGCATTGCACCGGGCACGATGCGCTCCAGCGCCGCGAAGTACACGCGCGGGTGCCGGTGCAGCTGCATGGCGCGCAGCATGTTGTCGAGCAGGCGGCCCGCATCGCCCGCCAGCGGGTCGGCAGGGTGGGGGGTCTCGGCCACGATCAGCCAGCCCGCACCCAGCCCGGCAGGCGTTTGGGCCGGGTCGGCGCCGGGGTAGAGCGCCTGCGGTGCGTGCAGCCGGTGGGTGGGCGCTGGGGCACCGGCCACCGTGGGCGCCGCCGGCGCCGGGGCGCGTTGACCTGCGGCTGCCGAGGTGCGTGCAGCAGCGGCTTCGGAAGGGGCTGCAGAAGGGGCTGCAGGTGGCACTGCGGGCTGCAGGGTGCGCGGGGCGGTCGCGGCGACAGGCGCGGCTGCGGCCGCAGCCGGTGCCGGTGCTTCGGCGGCCGTGTCCGGCGGGCCCCACACGGTGATCCCCATTTCTTGCAGCATGGCGCGTTGCCGCGCATCAAGGTGAAGGCTCATACAGGCAGATATTCAAACAGCAGTCCGGCGGCGAGAGGTTTTGGGGGCGTCACAGCGGCAGGCTCATGACCACCGCGTCTTCGCGCTGGCCGTGGTCTGCGGGGTAGTAGCGCTTGCGCTCGCCCACGCGGCGAAAGCCGTGCACCTCGTAGATGTGCCGGGCGCGCAGATTGCTCGCGCGCACCTCCAGCCACAGCCACTGGGCGCCGCGCCCGCGCGACCACAGGGCCAGTGCATCCAGCAGCACGTGGGCCCAGCCCTGGCGCTGGAACTCGGGGGTGACGGTGATGTTGAGCAGGTGCACCTCTTCCACGCCCATCATGGCCACGAAGTAGCCCAGCAGGTGCTCGCCCGCCATCAGCACCTGGGCCTGATAGCCCGAGGCCAGGGCGTCGGTGAAGTTGCCGCGTGTCCAGGGGTGCGAGTAGGCGCGCTGCTCCACGGCCAGCACCGCGTCCAGGCGCGCCAGGGTCATCGTCTCGAAACGCGCCTCGGGCTGCGGGGGCAGCGTGGTGTCGGTGGGCGTGGGCAGGGCGCTCATGCGGGTTGCTCAGGTCTGGCGGGAAATGGCGGCGGGCGCTGCGGCGCGCAGGGCGGCACGCTCGGCCGTGGTCTGCGCCACTTTATCGCGGATGTAGCGCGGCAGCGCATCGCCGGCCGCCATGGCGCCACCGGCAGCCAGCAGTGCGGGGGTCAGGCTCAGCAACGCGGCAGCCGTGGGCCGGGCCAGCACATGGGGCGCACCCGGGGCCAGCCGCCCGCCGTACGCCGCCTGTGCATTGCCTGCCACCGTCCAGCCCTGCGGGGGCTGCACGGTTTCGGGCGCGCCCAGGCCAAAGTCGGCGTCGGTCTGCCAGCGGCCCTCGGCAGGCAGCCATTCGCAACGCGCGTGGTAGACCTCGTCCATGCGCGCATCCAGCACGGCCACCACCTGGGTGCAGCCATGTTCCAGCCGCGCGGCCTCGGCCACGGCCAGCAGCGTGTCCACAGGCAGCACCGGCACGCCCTGGCCGCCCCGGGCGCCAAAGGCCAGCCCCTGCGCCACGGCGCAGGCCGTGCGCAGGCCGGTGAACGAGCCGGGGCCTCTGCCAAAAACGATGGCATCCAGCGTGTCGAACGACAGGCCCGCCTGCGCCAGCAACTGCCGCACCGCCGGGATCAGCGACGCCGAGGCCTGGGCGCCGCCCGGGCCGGTGTGCTCGGCGGTGGCCGCGCCGCACCGCACGGCGATGGAGAGCGTGTCGGTGCTGGTGTCGAAAGCAAGCAGATTCATCGGGGCATCACGGAAGAAGTGGCAGGGGCAGCCTGCGCGGCAGACGGGACCGTGCCCGGGCTGGCGCCTCTGCGCAGCACGCCCAGCAGGATGCCGATGGTGACCAGCAGCAACCCGGCCACCAGGTTCCAGTGCATGGGCTCGTGCAGGAAGACCACCGCCCCGATGGCCGACAGGCCCGGCACCAGCGCCGTGATCATGGTGGAGCGCACGGGGCCGAAGTGCTGGATCATGCGGGT
Source organism: Paracidovorax sp. MALMAid1276 (assembly GCF_049198005.1). NCBI lineage: Bacteria > Pseudomonadati > Pseudomonadota > Betaproteobacteria > Burkholderiales > Comamonadaceae > Paracidovorax > Paracidovorax sp. MALMAid1276. The sequence goes on from NZ_JBMIRS010000211.1 coordinate 27,974, forward strand.
GAAGCTGATGCCCGAGATCACCACCGAGCCGCCGCCCTGGAACGCCATCTGGAAGACGATCTCGCTCCAGGGAGCGGCCGCCAGGTGGCTGGTCACCGCCCCCAGCGCCACCAGCAGCGCATAGGCGGGCAGGTACGCCAGGCAGGCAAAGGCCGTGATGCCGATGGTGGCCTGCACCGCGTCCACCGCATGGCGGCGCGCAAGCACGCTGTAGGTGGCCCAGCAGGCGGCCGCCAGCATGAAGAGCACGTCGCCCTTCCAGACATCGCCGCCCGAGAACGCCGCAAGCAGGCTGCTGCCGCCCACCAGCAGGTCCCCCGCCACGATCAGCGCCAGACCGGCCGCTCGCAGCGGCGTGATGCGGTCGCGCAGCAGCACGGCGGCCAGCAGCGCCGTCCACAGCGGCAGGCTGCCGGGCATGAGCACCGAGGCGTGCGTGGCCGGTGCGTGGAAGAAACCCGAGTACGCCAGCAGCGCATACAGCAGGCCGCCGAAGGTGCCCAGCAGGGCCGTGGTGCGCAGCGGCAGTGGCGAGATGCCCCACAGGCTGGAGGGGGGCGACACGGTGGGCGCGTCGGTGCCTGGAGGGGCTGCGGTGGCGGCGGCGCGGCGCCGCCGCACCATCCACCAGCCCCAGGGGATGAGCACCAGGCTGGCGCCGGTGATGCGCAGCAGTGCGATGTCGAACGGGGTGAGCGTGCGCTGGGCCGAGGCGCGGGCGATCACGATGAAGCCCGTCCAGATGGTGACCGTCACGACAGCCGCCAGCAGGCCCATGGCACGGGGAGATAAACGCATCCGGCGATTATCGGCGGGAGCGCCGCCAGTGCGGGCTCCGGGGCTTTGGGCGCCCGCCGCAGCCGCGGCGCACCGCCGATTCCCCGGATTCCGTGGACTAGACTGCCGGGCATGACATGGTTCTCGACAAACAGGCTGTTTAGAAAGGGCATCTGGCCCGGCGCAGCAGCGGTGGCGCTCGCGCATGCGGTGGCGATGGGGAATGCGGGCATGGCGCATGCGCAGACCCCGGTGCAGCCCCCGGTTCTGCCGCAGGGTCAGCCAGTGGGGCAGCCCCCGGCGCAGCCGGCCGCCCCCGCGTCCGTGGCATTGCCGCCGGAGGTGGAAAGCGCCCTGGCCCGCGCCCGGCTGCCGCGCGATTCGCTGAGCGTGCTGGTGGTGGACGCCCAGGGCACCCCGCGCACCGCGCCGCGCCTTGCGCACCGCGCCCAGGTGCCCGTCAACCCGGCATCGGTGATGAAGCTCGTGACCACCTATGCGGCGCTGGAGCAGCTGGGCCCGGCCTATGTGTGGAACACGCCCGTCTATCTGCAGGGCACGGTGCAGGACGGCAGCCTGCGCGGCAATGTCTACATCCAGGGCCAGGGCGACCCCAAGCTCGTGATGGAGCGCCTGTGGCTGCTGATGCGGCGCCTGCAGGGCCAGGGCATCCAGGTGATCGTGGGCGACATCGTGCTGGACCGCTCGGCGTTCGACGTGCCCGAGCACGACCCCGCACGTTTCGACGGCGAGCCGCTGCGCCCCTACAACGCCGCACCCGATGCGCTGCTGCTCAACTACAAGTCGTCCGTCATGACCTTTGTGCCCGACGCGGCCGCCGGGCTGGCGCGCATCCAGTACGACCCGCCCCTGGCCGGCGTGCAGCGCCAGGCCACGGTGGCCCTGGCGGCGGCCGGCACCGAGTGCGGCGACTGGCGCGGCGGGCTGCGCGCCGAGCTGTCAGACCCCGCGAAGGTCAGCTTCCAGGGCGTGTACCCCGCCGCGTGCGGCGAGCGTGTCTGGCCCGTGGCCGCGGCGGACCCGCGCGGCTTTGCTGCGCGCGCGGTGGAGGGCATGTGGCGCGAGCTGGGCGGCAAGCTCACCGGCAGCGTGCGCGAGGGCAAGGTGCCTGCGGGTCTGCGGCCCGCGTTTGTCACCACCTCGCCCACGCTGGCCGAGGTGGTGCGCGACGTGAACAAGCACAGCAACAACGTGATGGCCCAGCACGTCTTCCTGACGCTGGCGCTGCAGAAGCACGGCGTGGCCACGTTTGACGGCGCGCGCGACGTGCTGCGCCAGTGGTGGCTGGCGCGGGTGGGCGATGCCGATGTGCCGCAGGCCGACAACGGCGCAGGCCTGAGCCGCGACGCCCGCCTCACGGCCCAGGCCCTCGGCCGCATGCTGCAGTTGGCCTGGGCCGCGCCGGTGATGCCTGAGCTGGTGGCTTCGCTGCCTATCTCGGGGGTGGACGGCACCCTGCGGCGCAGCCAGAGCCGGGCCGGCACCGCCCACCTCAAGACCGGCAGCCTGCGGGATGTGATGGCCGTCGCGGGCTACGTGCACGCGGCCAGCGGACGCCGCTATGTGCTGGTGGCGGTGGTCAACCACGCCAGCGCCGGCGCGGCGCGGCCGGTGCTCGACAGCCTGATCGACTGGACGGCGCGGGACCTGTAGGCCGCTGAGCCCGACACCCATCGTCACCCTTCACCATCGTCTGCCATGCCCCTCCACGAACTGATCGGCTACCTGGCCGCCAGCCTGACCACCTGCAGCTTTGTGCCGCAGGCGCTGCACACCTTCCGCACGCGCGATGTGCGCGGCATCTCGCTGGGCATGTACAGCGTGTTCACGGCGGGCATCGCGCTGTGGCTGGCCTACGGGCTGGCCCTGTCGGCCTGGCCCATCGTCGCGGCCAATGCCGTCACCCTGGTGCTGGCGGGCGCGATCCTGGGCATGAAGCTGCGCTACGGCAGCCGCAGCGGCCGCTGAGCGCCGCACGGCCCCGGGGCCTGTCGCCTACGTGTCTGCCAGGCGGCCCGCCCAGCGTATTCCCCAATGGATGCTGCACCGCAGGTGCGCGCAGGATGCTGCGTCCTTCACTGACCGAGGTATCCATCCATGAACTATTTCCGCCTTACGTGTGTTGCCGCTGCTGCCGTCCTGCTGGTCGCTTGCGGGGGCTCCGACGACCCGGCGCGCGGCGCGCTGATCGATCAGCCGGCCACGCTGACCACGCTCACTGCCGCGCAGATCGATGCCAGCACCCAGAGCAGCGGGCTGCAGGCCATCAGCGGAAAGGCCAAGTGCGACGTGAAGGTGGTGGCGCTGAACTACGCCACGGTGGGTGCGAAGAGCGGCGAGCACACCAACGCCTCGGGCGTGATGCTGGTGCCCGCAGGCAGCTGCAGCACGGCGTCCGCCCCGCTGGTGGCCTACGCCAAGGGCACCGACGTGCAAAAGCCCCGCACCCTGGCCAATCCGGCGGACAGCGAGACCTTCCTGCTGGCCGCCATGTACGCAGCCCAGGGCTATGCCGTGGTGGCCACGGACTACCTCGGCTTTGCCAAGTCCAACTACAGCTTCCACCCCTATCTGCATGCGGATTCCGAGGCCACCTCGGTCATCGACTCGGTGCGCGCGGCCCGCAACGCAGCGGGCACGGTGGGCGCCAACCTGTCCGGCAAGGTGATGTTCACGGGCTACTCGCAGGGCGGGCACTCGTCCATGGCGGCGCACCGTGCGGCGGAGCGCGACTACGGCACCGAGTTCAACGTGGTGGGCGGCGCCCACCTGGCCGGTCCCTACAACCTGTCGGGCTCGCTGCGCATTCCGGACGCCATCGCCGGCGTGCAGTTCTTCGTGCCCTACCTGGTCACCGCCTGGCAGAAGGTCTATGGCGACGTCTACACCGATGTGCGGACGGTGTTCAAGACCCCCTATTCAGGCTACATCGAGAACCTGCTGCCCAGCGCCACGATGAACTACACCACCCTGGTGACCAGCGGCACCCTGCCCAGCGGCACGCCCAACCAGGCCCGCGACGCGCTGTTCCAGTCCGAGTTCATCACCGGTTCGCAGACCAGCACCACCCACCCCCTGTACCTGACCGCGAAGAAGAACGACCTGCTGGGCTGGACGCCCAAGGCCCGCGTGCTGCTGTGCGGCGGTGCAGGCGACCCCACGGTGCCGCCCGCCGTGCACCAGGCCGTGATGAAGGCCGACTTCGATGCGCGCGGCGTGACCAACGTGACCTCGGTCGATGTGGACGCCATGATCCGGGCCGCCTACGCGCCGGGCGGCGTGGCCCCCACGGACCCGACCTCGGCCGCGTTCGCTACCTACTACGGCGCCTACCACGGCACCTACGAACCCCCGTTCTGCCACGCCCAGGCGCGCGCGATGTTCGAGACGGTCCGTTAAGCGCGCACGCCGGGCTGCCATGGCAGCCCGGCGCGTTCTGCGCACCCGATAAAAAAAGGGCCGCCCGTTGGGGCGGCCCTTTTTGTATGGGCTCAAGCAGAGGCAAAGAGTCGGGCGGCGCCAAGGCCGCGCCTGCATGACGCCTGCTACCAGCGCGCGCGCAGGCGGTCGTAGGCGTAGGTGCCGAACTGGCGCTGCGCCGAAGGCGTGAGGTAGACCCGGTCGGCAAACACGTAGGACGTCTGGCTGGCGTTGGGCAGCAGGGTGGAGGTGTTGCACAGCGAAGAATTGACCTGGTTCGTGCCAATGCCGATGCCGTTGCCAGGGTCCACCGAGGTGCACACGGCGTCCGTGGCGTTGTTGAAGCCGTAGTTGCCCGGCACGCCCGCGTACAGGTTCACGTAATAGGCCAGGTCCACGTACAGCACGTTGGCGCCCAGGTCGACGATGTTCACCAGCAGGCCGTCGTTGAAGCGGCTGCTCGCGTCGGTCAGCAGGGCTTCGCGGCCGATGGCCTTGGCCCAGGGGGTCTTGCTCAGGTCGTAGGTGCCAGCCACCACCACATATTTCGCACCGGCCTGCACCAGGCGGCGCACCTGCGCAGCCAGGTCTTCGCCGGCCTTGCGCGATGCGGCCACCATGGCCTCCTGCGTCATCGTGCCCGCGTTGACGGCGGCCATGCCGACGATCACGTCGCTGATGCCACCGGTCACCAGCACCACGTCGCTCGCGCCAAAGCTGCCGCTGGCCAGGAAGGCATCGATCTGCTCGGCCACCGTGCGCGTGCTGGCGTTGCCGGCCGCGTCCGGCTTGGCCTGCACGCGCGCGTTGCCCACTGCGTAGCTCAAGCCCCCTGCGGACACCGGCGTCAGCGTCTTGCCGTAGTTGGATGCCACTTGCAGCGTCCAGTTGTTGATGCTGCCGTCGTTCACGGTGTAGCGCGAGCCGTTCTGGCCCACGTCGGCATTGGCGTCGCCGAAGGCAATGAAGCGCGCCGGCGTGATGGCCGATTCGGTGGTGCTGGAACCACAGGCCGCGAGCAACGCGGCCGATGCAACTGCGGCGACCATTGCGGTGCGGCGCATCCAATTTGCTGCCATGTATTTCTCCAGAAAAGGTGGCGGGTAGTTTAACGACGCCAAGTCAACGCATGTAAAGCGGCGGGAAGGCTGCGCAGCAGCGCCTCAGAACGTGTTTACGATCTCGCAGGGGATCGCGTTGGAGCGCAATCGGGATGAGTGG
>NZ_JBMIRS010000218.1:0-14355 GCF_049198005.1 Paracidovorax sp. MALMAid1276
CGCCGGGCGCGCACCCCGGCTCCCGCCCGTGAACTAGGCATGCGGGTTAGTTTCGAGAACGAGCGTATGCGCCAAGGCTTCGACGGGCTCAGCCCGAACGGGCGGGAGGCGCCCGCGCTACAACACGCCCCGCGCAGCGCCCCAACTGCGGATAGCCCCCCGACCGCGCCCGATCAGGAGAACCTGTCAATTCACGGGTAACGTCGACGCCGCTGACGCGACCACCCAATTTCAGCACTTGCTGAAATCGGGTTTGCTCCTTTTAGCGAAAACGCCGATCCGCTGCGCAGCCCCCGCCGCTGGCGCGGCGACCCGCTTTCAGCACTTGCTGAAATCGGGTTTGCGTTTTTCCATGAACGCGCCAAAGGCTTCTCGGGCGGCGGGCTCGCGCAGCATGCGGCCGAAGCTCTCGCCCTCCTGGGCCATCACCTCCAACACCTTGGCCTGCTGCCCCGTCTTCATCAGGCGCTTGGTTTCGATCAGTGCCGACAGTGGCTTGGCCGCCAGCTTTTTCGCCTGGGCCTGGGCATAGGCATTGCATTCGGTGGGCGGCACCACGCGGTTGACGAGGCCCACTTCGAGTGCGGCTTCGGCCATGAAGGGCTCGCCCAGCAGCAGGGCCTCTGCCGCACGGTGATACCCCAGCATCTGCGGCACCAGCAGGCTCGATGCGGCTTCAGGGCACAGGCCCAGGTTGACAAAAGGCATGGAGAACGCGGCGTTGTCGCCGGCGTAGACCAGGTCGCAATGGAACAGCATGGTGGTGCCGATGCCCACCGCTGGGCCGCAGACCGATGCGATCACGGGCTTCGGGAAGGTGGCGATGCCGCGCAGAAAGCGGAACACGGGCGAGTCCTGCCCGGCTGGTGGCTTTTGCAGAAAGTCGCCGATGTCGTTGCCGGCGCTGAAGATGGCCACATCGCCCTGGAACACCACCACGCGCACGCCGGCGTCGGCCTGGGCGGCTTCGAGCGCGTCGGCCATGGCGGCATACATCGCGCTGGTGATGGAGTTCTTCTTATCGGTGCGGTTGAAGGTGATGGTGGCCACGCCGGCTTCGGCGTGCACGAGGATGTCTTGGGTCATGTCAGGGGCCTGGGTGAGATGGAAAACGGGGTGGACGAGGAGGATGTGGCGGTGGTGGTGGGCGGGCGGCTCAGTGGTCGGAGTGTGCGCGCTGAAAAGCGAAGGCCAAACGCCACACCCAGGGCCTGCGAGAACGCGGAGCGGCTCACTCCTTGTAGTAGACCACCTGGTGGCTGGTGGCCAGCATGGTGCCGGCCTCGTTCCACAGCTGCACGGTCTGGTCAAAGAAGCCATTGCGGAACTCCTGGCCGCGCGCCTGGCCCAGCAGATAGCCGGTGCCCGTGGCCTGCAGCTGCGCTGCGCTGGCGTGAAAGTACACCGTGAGTGACACCGTCCCCGCTGGCACCTGGCGCGCGCGGCGCAGCCACACGCGGGGGAAGAACACATCGGCCAGCGCGGACAGCGCCACAAAATCGAGCGGCCGGGGCGGCGTGTCGCGCATCCACAGCTGCGTCAGGCTGTGGTCGCCGCTGCCATCCCAGGTGCGCGGGATGAACCCCGCGAGCGGACGCATCTCGTAGCGGTTGAGCCACTCCACCGCTTCGGGCGGCACCACCACGGCCTTGCGCTCTGCGGGCGGCGCCACCTCCGGCATGGGCACGTCGCCCACGCTCCAGGTCTCGCGGCGCACGGCCGTGACGGCCGTGGCGGTGGTGGTGACGACCGGCGCACCGTCGGCACCGGCCTGCAGGATGGACAGCGTCCAGTGCTGGGTGGAACGGTTGGTGCGCACCGGCGTGGCCTGCACGGTGAACGCACCAGCGGTCAGCGCGCCCGCGTAGTTGACGGTGAGCGACAGCGGGTCGCCCAGCCGGTCGGGGTGCTGCATCACCGCCTGCAGCAAGGTGGCGGCCGTAATGCCGCCAAACGGGCCCACCATGTTCCAGTAGCCGGGGTGGGTCTGCCCCTCGTACTGCCCTGCCGCAGTCGGCGCGGGTGTCAGCTGCAGCGCTTCGTCCAGCGGGTGGATGGACGACGCCGACGAAGTGGTCGGAGAAGTAGAAGAATTCATGATGGGTGCGAGTGTGCCGTGGTTCGGCGGCTCAGGCCGTCGTGCCGGTGACTGCGTGGCCGGGGCCCACGGCGCCTGCGCCCAGGGAGGCCAGCGCCGCCGCCGCGCGCGGCCACAGGCTCTGGCGGAACTGGTCGCGGAAGAACCCGAAGTGGCCGATGCGCCGCACCTGCAAGTCGGCCGGGGTGATGCTCTCGACCCGACGCTCGGTGTTGGCGTACAGGTTGACAAGATTGTGCGTGCCGCGCAGGGTCATCAGCTCGTCATCGGCCATCGACAGCGCCAGCACCGGAAAGCGCACCGCGCCATAGCTTTGCGCCACGGCAGGCCCTTCGGCGCCCACGCTGTAGGCCGGGTGCAGGCACCAGCGCCGCCACTGCAGAATCACGCCCGCAGGCAGGTCGCCCACCTTCTTGAGCGTGCGCCCCGGAAAATACCCGCACAGCCGCGTGGCCAGCGGCACCAGCACCCACCAGAAATACGGAACGATGCGCTTGAGCTGCGGCGCGTTGTCGCGCCAATAGCCACTGCCCGCAGCCACGCTGAGCAGGCCCGCCACCTGCTCGGGCTTCTTGAGCAGGCCCGGCAGCTGTGCGCCTAGGCTGTGGCCCAGCAAATACAGCGGCTGCGATGGCAGCGCGGCCTTGGCGGCGTCGATCACGGCCTCGTAGTCCTGCGCCCAGTCGAACAGATCCGCCTTCACATCACGCATCGCGCCCTGTAGCGAATCGCCATGGCCCCGGTAGTCGAACGTGGTGACCCGAAACCCCTGCTGCGCCATCCACAGCGCAAAGGCCTCGTAATACGACTGCCGCACCCCCATCGCGCCGCCGATCACGACGCTGGCGCGTGGAGCGCCCTGGGGTTCATAGACCCGCAGCGCCAAAGACGCTGCACCATTCACCTGCAAGGTTTGCTTGTCCATGTCTGTCTCCTTGGTTCACAACCGATCTGCGTCGGCTTGAAGAAAAGAAACTATCGCTGGGGGCCAGGCCCTGGCTTCGACAGGCTCAGCCCGAACGGCTGGGGTGGCACCCTTGCCTTCTTGGCTTCTCGCTTTCCCCCCCGCCCTCCAGGGCGTAGCGAGCGGGATCAGCTGCTAGGCGGACGGAGCGCAGGAACCGGAACGTACTTGACGTACGTGAGGATTCCGAGCGCCGCCCAACGACGCAGATGGCCCGCGCAGTAGCCAGTTACAACGCCTCGATGATGCCGGCGGCGCCTTGGCCGGTACCCACACACATCGTGACCATGCCGTACTTCAGCTTGTGGCGGCGCAGCGCATGCACCACAGTGGCGGCGCGGATGGCACCGGTGGCGCCCAGCGGGTGGCCGAGGGCAATCGCACCGCCCATGGGGTTCACCCGGCTCGCGTCCAGGCCCAGCGTGTTGATGACGGCCAGCGACTGGGCAGCAAACGCTTCGTTCAGCTCGAACCAGCCGATGTCTTCGTGCTTCAGGCCCGCGTAGCGCAGCGCGGCCGGAATGGCCTCAATGGGGCCGATGCCCATGATTTCGGGCGGCACGCCGCGGGCGGCGTAGCTCACAAAGCGGGCCAGGGGCGTGAGGCCGAATTGTTTGACGGCCTTTTCGCTGGCCACGATGAGGGCGCCCGCGCCGTCGCTGGTCTGCGAGCTGTTGCCGGCCGTGACGCTGCCGCGCGCGGCAAACACGGGCTTGAGCTTGGCCAGGCCTTCGAGGGATGTGTCGGGACGCGGGCCTTCGTCCAGGTTCACGGTGCGGCGCTTTTCCACGACTTCGCCGGTGGCGAGGTTGGGCGAGCGCTCCACGATCTCGATGGGCGTGATCTCGTCGGTGAACTCGCCCGCCTTTTGCGCCTTGATGGCGCGCAGGTGGGATTCGAGCGCAAAGGCATCCTGCGCTTCGCGGCTCACCTTCCACTGCTGGGCCACCCGCTCGGCCGTCAGGCCCATGCCGTAGGCAATGCCCACGTCTTCGTCGCGGGCGAACACCTCGGGGTTGAACGAGGGCTTGTTGCCCCCCATGGGCACCAGGCTCATGGACTCGGCACCGCCCGCGATCAACACGTCGGCCTCGCCCACGCGGATGCGGTCGGCAGCCATCTGCAGCGCGGTGATGCCCGATGCGCAGAAGCGGTTCACGGTGACGCCGCCCACCGGGTGGCTGAACGCCAGCCCCATGGCGATGCGCGCCATGTTCATGCCCTGCTCGCCCTCGGGGAACGAGCAGCCGATGATGGCGTCTTCCACCGCCTTGGGGTCCAGCGTGGGCACCTGGGCCATGGCGCTCTTGACGGCCGCGACCAGCAGGTCGTCAGGCCGGGTGTTCTTGAAATAGCCGCGGCCCGAGCGCCCAATGGGCGTGCGCGTGGCGGCAACGATGTAGGCGTCCTGGACTTGTTTTTGAGCCATGGTGAAACTCCTCAATGCTTGGTAGGGCGGCTGGATGGAACCCAGGCCCAGGTAAATACACATTCGACCGGCTCTGCACCGGCGTCGTCGGTCACGGTGACGGCCACCTGCACCTCGCCCTTGTCGCCGGCCCGCAGGGCGGCGCGCTGCTCGGCGCTCAGCGTGGCCACGGCCTTCAGGCCGCCCGTGGCGCGCTTTTTGAACGCCATGGAAAACTCCTTGGCCAGCGGCAGACAGTCGTCGCGCACGTTCATGCCCACGACCATGCCGGTGGCCGTCTCGGCCAGCAGGTTCATGGCCGAGGCGTGCACGCCCCCGATGTGGTTCTGCACGCGGCGCTCGTTGGCCAGATGCACCTCGACACGCTCGGGCGAGAGCGACACGAACTTCACCCCGGCCGTGCCGGTGAAGGGCACGGCCCGGCGCAGGACGATGTTCTGCACGAAGCCGCGCAGGAAGGCGGGGGCCTCGTCCAGGCGCATCAGCGAGCGCTGCAGGCGGTTGGGGGCTTGGCTCGTCATGGTGATGCGGGTCAGTTACGAACCGGCTTGCCAGTGGAAAGCATGCCCAGGATGCGCTCATGCGTCTTGGGCTGGCCGATCAGGTGGCAGAACACCTTGCGCTCCAAGGTGAGCAGGTATTCCTCGCTGACCAGCGAGCCAGGATCCACGTCGCCGCCGCACACCACGTTGGCGATCATTGCGGCGATCTGGAAGTCGTAAGCGCTGATGAAGCCGCCGTCGCGCATGTTCACCAGCTGGGCCTTGATGGTGGCCAGGCCGCTGCGGCCCGCCACGGGGAACAGGCGCTTGTGGGGCGCACGCCAGCCGCTGGCGGCCATGGACCGGGCCTCATTGATGGCCACGAACAGCAGCTCGTCCTTGTGGGGCACGATGATGTCGGACTCCAGCAGGAAGCCCAGCTTGCGCGATTCAATCGCGCTCGTGCCCACCTTGGCCATGGCTGCGGCGGTGAAGCCTTCGGTCAGGAAGGGCAGGATGTCCTTGCCCGTCGAAGCCGCCATGTTCTCGGCCGCACGGCGGGCGATGTAGGTCAAACCACCGGCGCCGGGCACCAGACCCACGCCCACTTCCACCAGGCCGATGTAGCTCTCCATGTGGGCCACGCGCTTGGCCGAATACACGGCCAGCTCGCAGCCGCCGCCCAGCGCCATGCCATGGATGGCAGCCACCACGGGCACCTGGGCATAGCGGATGCGCATCATCAGGTTCTGCAGTTCCTGCTCCACGCTTTCGATCGCGTCGGCACCACCCACCACGAAGGCGGGCATCGTGGCTTCCAGGTCGGCGCCCACGCTGAAGGGGGCATCGCCCGACCAGATCACCATGCCCTGGTATTCGGCCTCGGCCAGTTCCACGGCCTCCATCAGCGACTCCATCACCTCGGGGCTGATGGCGTGCATCTTGTTCTTGATGCTGGCAATCAGCACCTGGCTGTTGTCGAGCGTCCAGGCGCGCAGTGCCTTGTTTTCGAACAGCGTGGTGCCGGCCGTGCGCCAGTCCGGCAGGCTGGCTTCGCCCAGCAGCGGCTCGGGGAACAGCTGGCGCTCGTACACCGGCAGCTGGCGGCGGGGCACGAACTTGTTCTGCGATGCACTCCACGAACCTTGCGCGGTGTGCACGCCACCGGCTTCGGCCACAGGGCCCTTGAACACCCACTCGGGCAGCGGCGCCTTGCACAGCGCTTTGCCAGCGTCGATGTCTTCCTGAATCATCTTCGCCACGTCGAGCCAACCGGCCTCCTGCCACAGCTCGAAGGGGCCCTGCTTCATGCCGAAGCCCCAGCGCATGGCCTGGTCCACGTCGCGGGCGTTGTCCGCAATGGTGCCCAGGTGCACGGCGGCGTAGTGGAAGCTGTTGCGCAGAATGGCCCACAGGAACTGGCCGGGCGCGCCTTCGGCGTTGCGCAGCAGACGCAGGCGTTCGGCGGCGGGCTTCTTGAGCATGCGGGCGTACACCTCGTCGGCCTTCTGACCAGCGGGCACGTACTCTTCGCTTTCCAGCTCGAAGCGCATCACGTCGCGACCCACCTTCTTGTAGAAGCCGGCCTTGGCCTTCTGACCCAGGTGGCCCAGCTCCAGCAGCTTTTTCAGCACGGCGGGCGTGCCAAAACTTTCATAGAAGGGGTCGGTCTCCAGGCTCAGGTTGTCCTGCAGTGTCTTGATGACGTGGGCCATGGTGTCCAGGCCCACCACGTCGGCGGTGCGGAAGGTGCCGCTCGATGCGCGGCCGAGCTTCTTGCCCGTGAGGTCGTCCACCACGTCATAGGTCAGGCCGAAGTTCTCGACCTCCTTCATCGTGGCCAGCATGCCCGCGATACCCACGCGGTTGGCGATGAAGTTGGGCGTGTCGTGCGCGCGCACCACGCCCTTGCCCAGGCCGCTGGTCACAAAGGCTTCAAGCTGGTCCAGCACTTCGGGCTGGGTGGTGGGCGTGTTGATCAGCTCCACCAGCGTCATGTAGCGCGGGGGGTTGAAGAAGTGGATGCCGCAGAAGCGCGGCTTGATGCTGTCGGGCAGCACTTCGCTCAATTTGGTGATCGACAGGCCCGAGGTGTTGGACGCCAGGATGGCGTGCTTGGCCACGTGGGGCGCGATCTTGGTGTACAGGTCGAGCTTCCAGTCCATGCGCTCGGCAATGGCCTCGATCACGAGGTCGCATTCCTTGAGCAGGTGCATGTGCTCTTCGTAGTTGGCCTGCTGGATCAGCGCCGCGTCGTCGGCCACGCCCAGGGGCGAAGGCTTGAGCTTCTTCAGCCCTTCGACGGCCTTGGTGACGATGCCGTTCTTCGGGCCCTCTTTGGCGGGCAGGTCGAACAGCACCACGGGCACCTTCACGTTGACGAGGTGGGCGGCAATCTGCGCGCCCATCACGCCTGCGCCGAGCACGGCGACTTTTTTCACTTGGAATCTGGACATAGAAATCGGTGTTTTCATTCCGTTCGGGCTGAGCTTGTCGAAGCCGTGGCGAGAAGGTGGTTCAGGCCCTGCGACAAGCTCAGGGCGAACGGATGGGGTTGTGGTGAATGGTGCGCCGCGCTTACTGAACGCGGATCCAGGTCTGCGTGCGGCCGAAGGGGCCGACGGAGCCGCGCACCTCCAGCTTCTTGCCGCCCTCGATGGGGGTCATGCGCAGGGTGTAGTTGCGGCCGTTCTCGGGGTCGAGGATCTTGCCGCCCTCCCACACCGGCTGTGCGGCGTCCTTGGCCTCGGCCTTCCTGGCGCCCCGGATGATCTCCAGACCCACCAGCGGCTTGTCCTTGCGGTCGTCGCTGCACTCCTTGCACACCTCGTCGGGCTTGGCGTCCTTGGACAGGCGCTTTTCCAGCGCCCCGTTCAGCACGCCGCCGCCCACGTCGCGGATGCGGATCTCGGCCTTGGCTTCTCCGGTCTTGTCGTCGATGTTGCGCCACAGGCCCTCGGGCGTCATCTGCGCCCAGGCGGGGCAGGCACCCACTATCAAAACAATAGCTGCTATCGCTTTGTACATAAGCGCTCTCCGGTAAAAAAGCCAAAAATCTACGGTTCCGCGACAGGCTGGACGGCTTCGGTCAGGCCAGGGCCAGGTCCGTGTCCATCAGCACCTTGCTGCCGGCACGGGCCGTGCGCATCAGCGTCGCGGTCTCGGGGAACAGCTTGGCGAAGTAGAAGCGGGCCGTCTGCAGCTTGGCGCCGTAGAACGGGTCGGTGTTGCCGGCGGCGATCTCACGCAGGGCCACCTGGGCCATGCGGGCGAACAGGTAGCCGAACACCAGGTGGCCGGCCACGCGCAGGTAGTCCACGGCGGCGGCGCCCACTTCGTCGGGGTTCTGCATGCCCTTGAAGCCGATCTCGGTGGTGAACTTGGTCATCTGGTCGCCCAGCATGGCGATGGGGTTGATGAACTCGGCCATCTTCTCGTTCACGCCTTCTTCTTCCACCAGCTTGCCGATGAGCTTGCCGAACTTCTTGAGCGTGGCGCCGTTGTTCGACAGGATCTTGCGGCCCAGCAGGTCCAGCGACTGCACGGTGTTCGTGCCTTCGTAGATCATGTTGATGCGGTTGTCGCGCACGTACTGCTCCATGCCCCATTCCTTGATGAAGCCGTGGCCGCCAAAGACCTGCATGCACGCGTTGGTGGCAATGTGGCCGTTGTCGGTGATGAACGCCTTCACGATGGGGGTGAGCAGCGCCACCATCTCTTCCGACTCTTTGCGCACCTTCTCGTCGGGGTGGCTGTGCACCTTGTCGAGCAGCAGCGTGCAGAAGATCTGCAGCGCGCGGCCGCCTTCGGCATAGGCCTTGGCCGTCAACAGCATCTTGCGCACGTCGGGGTGCACGATGATGGGGTCGGCTTCCTTGTCCTTGGCCTTTACGCCCGAGAGGCTGCGCATCTGGATCCGGTCCTTGGCGTAGGCCAGCGCGTTCTGGTAGGCCACTTCGGTCAGGCCCAGCGACTGGTTGCCCACGCCCAGGCGGGCGGCGTTCATCATCACAAACATCGCGGCCAGGCCCTTGTTGGGCTCGCCCACCATGGTGCCGATGGCGCCGTCGATGGCGATTTGGGCCGTGGCGTTGCCATGGATGCCCATCTTGTGCTCCAGGCCCGTGCAGTAGATGGGGTTGCGGTCACCCAGGCTGCCATCGGCCTTGACGTTGAACTTGGGCACCACGAACAGGCTGATGCCCTTGCTGCCCTTGGGCGCATCGGGCAGGCGGGCCAGCACCAGGTGCACGATGTTGGCGGTCATGTCGTGCTCGCCGGCGCTGATGAAGATCTTGTTGCCGGTGATCTTGTACGTGCCGTCGGCCTGGGGCTCGGCCTTGGTGCGCAACAGGCCCAGGTCCGTGCCGCAATGGGGTTCGGTCAGGCACATGGTGCCGGTCCACTCGCCGCTGGTCAGCTTGGGCAGGTAGATCTTCTTTTGCTCTTCGGTGCCATGGGCGTGCAGAGCCTCGTAGGCGCCGTGCGACAGGCCGGGGTACATGGTCCATGCCTGGTTGGCCGAGTTCATCATCTCGTACAGGCACTGGTTCAGCACAAAGGGCAGGCCCTGGCCGCCGTAGGCCGGGTCGCAGGAGAGCGCCGCCCAGCCACCTTCCACGTACTTGGCGTAGGCGTCCTTGAAGCCCGATGGGGGCTTGACCTCATGCGTGGTCTTGTCCAGCACGCAGCCTTCGGTGTCGCCGCTGATGTTCAGCGGGAAGGTGACTTCGGCGGCAAACTTGCCGGCCTCTTCGATCACCGCATTGATGGTGTCGACATCCACCTCGGCGTGGGGGGGCATTGCCTTGAATTCATCGCTGACCTTGAGCACTTCGTGCATGACGAATTGCATGTCGCGCAGGGGCGGCGTGTAGGTAGGCATGGGGTTTACTCCTTGGAGGTGGTGGTTTGGTGGGAAACTTTGCGGCGCGGCGCGGCCGGGGCCTTGGCCACGCCCGCGGGCGTAGCAGACACCGGCACGGCGCTGTAGCGCGACAGGATGTTGTGAAAGCCCCGGATGGCGCGTTCGAGCGAGCCGGGGTTTTGCAGGAAGCGGGCTTCGTAGTGCAGCGCGAGGATGAGCCCGTGGATTTCGAACAGCATTTGCTCGGCATCCACATCGGGCTGCAGTTCGCCCAGCTCCTTGCACTGCTCGATGGCGCGGCGCATGGCTGTGTGCCAGGTCATCACCGAGCTGGCCAGCGCGTCGCGCACGGGGCCGGTGCGGTCGTCGAACTCGACCGCGCCGCTGATGTAGATGCAGCCCGAATCGATTTCGATGGAGGTGCGCTTCATCCAGTTGCCATACAGCGCGTGCAACCGCGCCAGGCCCCTGGCAGCCGTCATGGCGGGGTAGAACACTTCCTGCTCGAAGCGGGTGTGATACTCGCGGATGACGGAGATCTGCAGCTCTTCGCGCGAGCCGAAGTGGGCGAACACGCCCGACTTGCTCATGCCCGTGACGTCGGCCAGGGCACCGATGGAGAGCCCCTCCAGACCAATGTGCGTGGCCAGGCCCAGCGCCGCCTCGACGATGGCGGCCTTGGTCTGCTGGCCTTTTTGCAGGGCGCGCCCCGAGCCGGCACCGGCACTGGCGCGGGGCCTGCGGGTGGGCTGGCGAACATCGGGGGTGGAAGACATGGCTGCAAATAAAAACGAACGTTCGTTCTATTCTGCAGCAAATTCACTTCCAGGCCAAAACCCCCGAAAAAAATAGGGAGCGCACCCCAAAAAAAACGCACCGAGCCCTGCGCCCCTTGCGCAGCTCACGCGGCCCGCACACCGAGCTCGGCTCACAAAAATCAGCGAAGCGGTGCGGGCCAGGCGCTGCGTCGCAGGCCGTACGGGTAGTACGACAAGACGCGGCAACGACGCCAGAAGCGTTTTGTGAGGCGGTCTCAGGACCTGTTCAAGATCTTTTCGGGGATCCCGAAAAGATCTTGAACAGGTTCTCATAGCACCAGCGCCAGGCTGGCCTCAAGGTGCTCGGTCGGCATGCGCTTGAAGCCCGAGCGCGCATAGCGCTGCAGACGCCCCAGCGCGAACGCCGTCAGCACGCTGGCGGCCACCTGCGCGTCGACCGTGGGCGTGGCGGACGCCACAGTGGTGGCGCGCAGGCACTGGCGCAGCGTGGACTCGATGCGGTCAAAGAACTGGTTCATGCGCTGCTGCAGGCGTTCGTGCTCGAACACCAGGGCATCGCCCACCATCACGCGCACCATGCCGGGGTTGCGCTCGCCAAACTGCAACAGCAGCGCCACGATGCGCGCGGCCTGGCGGGCGCCCGCCTCGGCGGACTCGGCGGCCTCTGGCAGCTCTCGGCCGGTGATCTGGGTCACCAGGGTGAACACCGTCTGTTCGATGAAATCGATCAGCCCCTCGAACATCTGCGCCTTGCTGGCGAAGTGGCGGTACAGCGCCGCCTCGCTGACCGACAGGCGCGCCGCCAGCGCTGCGGTGGTGATGCGCTCGGCCCCGGGCTGCTCCAGCATGGCGGCCAGCGCCTGCAGGATCTGCACGCGCCGCTCGCCGGGCTTGGGCCGCTTGCGCACTGCGGGGGTGTCGGCGGCATCGGCGGGGCTGGCGGGCTCGGAATGGGGCGAGAGTTCGGGCATTCAGGAACAAGGATTCGGGTGGGGCAGCCTTGCGGCCGATGACGCCTGCGCCCCCGACAATCACCCGCCGGATGGGCGGGCTACGGAGCGCGGCAGGGCGTAAATCATGTGTGGAAATGATTCTCGCACAGGGCCCAAAGGGGCCAGGCGGCCAGGAGTCTGCGCGGCAGAAGGCATCGAAGCGAAACGCGCAAAAACCGAGGATCGCGGGGTCCTACCGACAAACCCAGAGTGGCGCCCTGGGCGCAGGCGGCAGTATCGCGCGAGACCGGTTAATCGTGCGTTGCAGCCGATGCCCCTTCTGCCGCGCAGCCTCCTACAGGCGGAACATCACCGTCACCACCAGCCCGTGCCCGGCAGAGCCGGTGCTGAGGGTGAGCGAAGCACGGTGCACCCGCGCGATCTCGTCGGCAATGGCCAGCCCCAGGCCCGTGCCCTCACCCACCGTGCCGGGCACGCGGTAAAAGCGCTGCATCACGCGCGTGCGCTCGGCCTCGGGCACGCCCGGGCCGTCGTCCTCCACCTCGACGAACACCCGCGGCGGCCCCGCGCGGCCCTGCCGCATGCCGCAGCGGATGGTGACGACGCCGCCCGCCGGGGTGTACTTGATGGCGTTGTCCACCATGTTGGAAAGCAGCTCGCGCAGCAGCCAGCCGTGGCCGGTGACGTGCACGGGCTGCACATCCAGCCCCAGGTCCAGGCCTTTGCCGGTGGCCGCGTCCAGAAAGTTTTCGAGCAGCGTCTCGCACAGGTCCTTCAGGTCCACCCGCTGGGGCGGCTGGGCGTCGAGGCTGCGCGCATCGGCCCGCGAGAGCGCCAGCAACTGGTGAGCGAGCTGCGACGTGCGGCGCGTGGCATTGCGCAGCTTCTCGATCTGATCCGCTCCCAAAACAATAGCACCCTGGGCACGCCCCTCCTGCGCTAAAGGCATTTTTTTATCAAAATCAGAGGGTGAAACGGGGCGCGGAGGGGCTGCCGCCTTGGCCATCATGGCCCAGGCTTCTACCTGCGCCTGCAGGCCCGCCAGCGGTGTGCGCAGCTGGTGCGCGGCGTCGGCCACAAAGCGGCGCTGCCCCTCGGCCTGGGCGTTGACCAGCGCGAACAGGCGGTTGAGCGAGTGCACCAGCGGGCGCACTTCGGCGGGCGACGCGGCTTCGTCGATGGGGCTGAGGTCGCGCGGCGAGCGGTGCTCCACGGCCTCGGCCAGGTCCACCAGGGGCTTGAACGCCCGCCGCACGGCCCAGTGGATGGCCAGTGCAGCGGCCGCCACCAGCACCAGGTTGGGCAGCAACACGCGCACCAGCAGTTGCTGCGCCCATTGCTGGCGCGGGTCGGACCCATCGGCCAGGGCAACCACCATCTCGCCGGCCCCGGTGCGGCCGCGCTGCACCGCGACGCGGTACGTCACGCCGCCGAACTCCACACTGTGAAACTCTGGCGCCTGGGTGGTGGGCACGGCGCTGTGCACCCAGGCGTCGCCCAGCAGCAGCCGGCCGCTCACATCGCGCACGCTGTAGCCCGAATATCCGGCGTTCTGGCGCAGGAACTCATCGACCGGGGGCGCCAGCAGCAGCAGCGGCGGCTCGTTGTCGCGGATGGGCGGCGCCAGCACCGAATCGGCCAGCGCGGGCAGCAGCCGCAGCAGCCGCTGGTCATGCCCGCCCGCCGCCTCATCGGCCGAACGGTAGTCCAGCCACACCCCCACAAACGCCAGCGCGCACAACGGCATCACCAGCATCATCAGCAGCCGGTTGCGCAGGTCGGACGTCATGGCACGCAGGCCCGGCCGCAGGCGTGCGGCTGGGCGGGACTCTGCCGGTGGGGGCTGCGGCGACGGCGGCTGTGGCTGCTGCTGTGGTTGCTGCATGGGGGCCGCCTGGGACTGCGTTGCAGGGGGAGGGAAAGGGATGAAACGACCTGGGACCCGGGGTGGACAGCGCCGCTGGCGGTCAGGCGGCCTGCTGCAGCTCCAGCCGGTAGCCAAACCCACGGATGGAGCGCAGCGCCACGCCGTGCGGCTCCAGCTTGCCCCGCAGGCGAGAGACGTACACCTCGACCGCGTTGGGGGTGATTTCCTTGTCCCAGCCGGTCAGCGCCTGCAGCAGCTTGTCCTTGCTGGCAGGCTTGGGGGCATTGATCAGCAGGTATTCCAGCACCGTCCACTCGCGCGGGCCCAGCTCGATGACCTGCTCGATCACGTGCTCGCCATGGCCGTGGCGCACGCTGGCGCGGCGGCCGGCCGTGTCCAGCTCCAGCGGGCCAAAGCTGAGCACCGCCGTGGTGGCAGCCTGCGAGCGCCGCAGCAGCGCCCGCAGCCGGGCCAGCAGCTCCGGCAGCTCGAAGGGCTTGACCATGTAGTCATCAGCCCCCAGGTCCAGCCCCTGCACCCGGTCGTGCAGCGCATCGCGGGCCGTGAGAATCAGCACCGGCATCGAGGGACTGGCCATGTCGGAGCGGCGCAGGCGGCGGGTCAGTTCCAGCCCGTCCATGGCGGGCAGGCCGATGTCGATGATGGCCGCATCGAACGACTCGGCGCGCAGCACCTCTTCGGCGCGCTCGCCGCTGCCCACCCAGTCCACCGCGTAGCCCGCGTCGGTCAGCCCCAGCTTGATGCCGCTGGCGACCATCACATCGTCTTCGACCAGGAGCAAGCGCATGTCAGACCTCTCCGGCGCCCGAGGCGCCCCGCCGTGTCTGATGCGTGGAAGTGCCCTGAACGCGCTCCCCGCCAGCAAACGCCGCGCAAGGGCCGCCCCGCCGCGCTG
>NZ_JBMIRS010000225.1:0-10360 GCF_049198005.1 Paracidovorax sp. MALMAid1276
AGCGCAAGCCAAAGGACGCGCAGGCCAAGGGCTACGTCGATGGGTCCATCGCACGCTCCCATGTGTCCACCGCACGCGTCCTCAAACAGGCCGAGGGAAAAAGACCTTGAAAGGGATGGGTCTTAGGGCCTCAGGGCCCCAATGCCTCGGCGCCCTGCGCACAACCACCGCAGCATGCGTTCCCCGATGCGTGCCTGCGTGCCAATGCCGAGCATCCGCAGCCGCGCAGGCTGGCACGCAGTGCGTGCTCGCCCCCCATTCACCGCACCCACCCATGAAAAGGCCAGGGTCATGACGACCCTGGCCTTTGCAATACGACCCGGCTGCGATGTGCAGCGGACCGGGCGCTGCGATTACAGGGAGCCGATCTCACCCGAAGAGATCTGGCCGGTGCGCACGGCGTCAGCGGCCTGGGCGCTCACGGCAGCGCGGTCTGCGGTGCTCTTGTAGGTCACCACGCGGGAACCGGCGGGCTCCTGGCTGCGGTTCTGGGCCACGCTGGAGGCCTCGGCCTGCACTTCGGCGCGGGTGCGGTTGGTTTCGAACTGCGTGGCGAACTGCGAAGCGTCGGCTTCATCGGCATGGGCGCCGAAGGCGGTGAAAGCGGCGACAGCAGCAACGGAGAGGATGCGAGCGGTGGTGTTCATGATGGATTCCTTGTTTAAAAAAGCGTCTCAGAAAAGCCGCAGGGTGGGGTTCATCAGGCCCGTGCCTTGCGGGTTCGGTGAGTCGCCTTGCGGGTTCGGCTCATCGATGGGATGAACTGTACGCCGCGGGCGTCCAAGGAAAAACCATCTGGTCGCAAACTGACTGTTCCGGTATTGAGAACAATCCTGGGCGCGGTTGGCGCGCTACGGCCACGGCGCTCGCGTCGGCCCCAGCCTCTGCGCGTCACATTCCTGCCATGGGCACGGGGCATGGTTGCGGCTTCGTTTTTCTACGGGTTCCAACATCCATGGCACGACTCTCCACTTTGGCCGCCGGCGCTCTGCTGGCATGCACTGGCGCCGCTACCTTGGCAACGTCCGCCATCGCCCAGCAGGCCTACCCCGCCACCCTGGCCGGCCACGCCGTGCTGCCCGCCATGACGCTGGTGCCCGCCCCGCAGGACGCGCCGGCCGACCTGCAGGTGGCGGGCAAGTTCACCACCCCGCGCCGCGTGGACGCCGTGGGCTCGGTGATGGGCCTGTCGGCCGGGCGGCCCACGGGCGTTTCGCTGCCGTTCCAGGGTCAGCCCCTCCAGGGCCACTCGGGCATCAAGCGCATGGCCGACGGCAGCTATTGGCTGCTGACGGACAACGGCGCGGGCTCCAAGGCCAATTCGCCCGACTTCATGCTGCACCTGAGCCACTACACCGTGGACTTCCAGAGCGGCCAGTTCCACCGGCTCAAGACCATCTTCCTGCACGACCCCGACAAGAAGGTGCCGTTTCGCATCACGCAGGAAGGCACGGACAAGCGCTACCTCACCGGCGCTGATTTCGACCCCGAGAGCTTCCAGTTCGCCGGTGGCGCGCTGTGGATCGGCGAAGAGTTCGGCCCCTTCCTCATCAAGGCCGACCTGAACGGCAAGGTGCTGGCCGTGTTCGAGACGCAGGTCGATGGCAAGACCGTGCGCTCGCCCGATGCCCCCGGCGTAATCCTGCCCGGCGCGCCGGATGCGAAACCCACGCCGTTCCAGGCCAAGCGCTCCAAGGGCTACGAAGGCATGGCCGTCAGCCAGGACGGCAGCAAGCTCTATGCGCTGCTCGAAGGCGCGCTGTGGAACGAGGACGCCAAGGCGTATGAGAACGTGGGCGGCAAGCAGTACCTGCGCGTGCTCGAATTCGACGTGAAGACCGAGCAATGGACCGGCCGCCACTGGAAGTACGTGCTGGAGGCCAACCACCACGCGATTGGCGACTTCAACATGATCGACGGCACCACGGGCCTGATCATCGAGCGCGACAACGGCGAAGGCACGCCGGACAAGGCCTGCCCCGAAGGCGCCAAGCGCACGGACTGCTTCCACGACCTCGCCAAGTTCAAGCGCGTCTACAAGGTCGAGATGAGCGAGGCGAACGTGGGCGGCACGATCCGCAAGGTGGGCTACATCGACCTCATGAACATCCAGGACCCCAAGCGCCTGGCGCGCAAGCCGCTGAACAACGGCGTGCTCACGTTCCCGTTCTTCACCATCGAGAACGTGGACATCGTCGACAGCGCGCACATCGTGGTGGGCAACGACAACAACCTGCCCTTCAGCAGCAGCCGCGACCCGAATAAGGCGGACGACAACGAGCTGGTGCTGCTCGAAGTGGGGGAGCTGCTGCGCGCGAAGTAAGGGGCACCCCCCTGAGACGCTTCGCGTCTTCCCCCCGCTCTCGCGCTGCGCGCGGGCAGGGGGACGCAGCCCTCGCTGCGGGGCAACCCTTGCTCGGCTGCCCGGGCTGGGGCCGCGCCTGTCGCATTCATGCCCTGCAGTTGGCGCGCAGCGCCGTGGACCACTGAATTGACCCTACCGCTGCCGCGCCGCCGCCTCCTCCTGCTGGCAACCGGCCTGGCGCCGCTGGCCGCCTGCGGGCGCAAGGCCCAGCGTGCGCAGGCCGTGCCGCCGGGGGCCACGGTGCTGGCCCTGGGCGACTCGCTCACCGCGGGTGTGGGCGCTTCGGCCAGCATGGCCTACCCAGCAGTGCTGGCACGGCTGACGGGGTGGAAGGTGGTCAATGGCGGCGTGTCGGGCGACACCTCGGCCCAGGCGCTGGCGCGGCTGCCCGGCCTGCTGCAGCAGCACCAGCCCGCGCTGGTGATCGTGAGCATTGGCGGCAATGACTTTTTGCGCCGCCAGGGCAGCGCCGCCACCCGCGCCAACATCCTGCGCATCTGCCAGGACGCACTGGCCAGCCGCGCGCAGGTGCTGCTGGTGGCCGTGCCGGAGCTGACGCTGATGGCCGTGGCCGGCCGGCTCAGCGACCACGCGATGTACGAAGACATTGCGGCCGAGCTGAAGATACCGCTGCACGGCCAGGGCTGGTCGGGCGTGCTGGCGCAAGAGCGCCTCAGGGCCGACCAGATCCACGCCAACGCCGAGGGCTACGCACAGTTTGCACAGGGGCTGGCGCAGACGCTGAAGCGCACAGGGCTGTGGGCGGGCTGACGGCCCGCACGCCGATTGCTCATATTTTGATAGCTGTCAGCGCTTATCCATAAAGCACTGAAGACCAATTTCATTCAAATATCCAGCGCCCAGGCGACGTGCTCGCGCACCAGCGCGCTGGGGTCGTGGGCGCGCGCATGGAGCGCCGCGCGCACCGCCGGGTCGCCGGTGGCGCGCAGGGCATTGCCCAGCGCCACGGCCACGTTGCGCAGCCAGCGCTCGTGCCCGATGCGGCGGATGGGGCCGCCTTCGGTCATGCGCAAGAAGGTGGGCTCGTCCCATGCAAACAGGTGCACCAGCTGCTGGCCCGACAGGCCCTGGCGCTCGTCAAAGTCCGGCAGGCGGCTGACCTCTGCAAACTTGTTCCAGGGGCAGATGAGCTGGCAGTCGTCGCAACCGTAGATGCGGTTGCCCACCAGCGGGCGCAGCGCGAGCGGAATGGCGCCCGCATGCTCGATGGTGAGGTACGAGATGCAGCGCCGCGCATCGATACGGTGCGGCGCGATGATGGCCTGCGTGGGGCATACGTCGATGCAGGCGCTGCAGCTGCCGCAGTGGGCGCTCACGGGTGCGCTCTCGGGCAGCGCCATGTCCACATAGATCTCGCCCAGAAAGAACATCGACCCCGCCTCGCGGTTGAGCACCAGCGTGTGCTTGCCACGCCAGCCCTGGCCGCTGCGCGCGGCCAGCTCGGCCTCCAGCACGGGGGCCGAGTCGGTGAACACGCGGTGGCCGAAAGGGCCCACGGCCCCCGCAATGCGGTCGCTCAGCTTTTGCAGCCGGGCGCGCAGCACCTTGTGGTAGTCGCGCCCCCGGGCGTAGACCGAGACGATGCCCTCCTCTGGGCGCGTGAGGCGCGAGAGTTCTACCGCCTGCCAGCCTTCGGGGGCATCCATGGCCGTGCCGCGCGGCAAATAATCCATGCGCGCCGTGATCACGCTCACCGTGCCGGGCACCAGCTCGGCGGGGCGCGCGCGCTTCATGCCGTGGGCTTCCATGTAGTGCATCTCGCCATGGAATCCCTGGGCCAGCCAGGCCGCCAGGCCGGGCTCGGCGGCAGACAGGTCCACCCCCGCCACGCCGATTTGGGAAAATCCCAGCTCGCGGGCCCACTCCTGCATTTGAGGAACGAGTTGACTGTTGCACCACATACCGGCCAGATTGTAGAAAGCGGCCCCCTCCCCCCCTTGGCCACCCACCACGTGGTGTGGCACAGCGAGGCCGACACCGAGGCCTTGGCCCGCCAGCTGGCCGCGCAGCCGCCGCTGGCCAACGCCTACCTCACCCTGCATGGTGACCTGGGCGCGGGCAAGACCACCCTGGTGCGCCACCTGCTGCGCGCCCTGGGCGTGCAGGGCCGCATCAAAAGCCCCACCTATGCGGTGGTGGAGCCGCACGAGGCGCCGGGACTGCTGATCTGGCACTTCGACTTCTACCGCTTTGACGACCCGCGCGAGTGGGAAGACGCGGGTTTCAGGGACATTTTTGCCAACCCGGGCCTCAAGGTGGCAGAATGGCCGGAAAAGGCCGCAGCGCTTACGCCGCCTGCGGACCTTGCTATCCACATTGAAGCAATCGATGACACCGAAAGGAAGGTCACTCTGCACGCCCACACCGCTTGCGGGCTTGCACTGCTGCAAGGACTCTGACACGCCGTGAAAGAACCCCACAAGCCCGCCCCCCCCGCCAGGCCTCCGTCCCGCCGATCCGTTCTGCAGACGGGCACGCTGGTCCTGCTGCTGGGCGCGCAGCAGATCGCGCGGGGAGCGAGCATCGTGGCGGTGCGCGTGTGGCCCGCGCCCGAGTATTCCCGTGTCACCATCGAATCCGACGGCCCGCTGCGGGCCAAGCAGTTTTTCGTGACCACGCCGCCCCGGCTGGCGGTGGACATCGAGGGCATCGACCTGAGCCCCGAGCTGCGCGAGCTGGTGGCCAAGGTCAAGCCGGACGACCCCAACATCGCTGGCATCCGCGTGGGCCAGAATGCCCCCGGCGTGGTGCGCTTGGTGGTGGACCTGAAACAGGCTGCGCTGCCCCAGGTGTTCACGTTGCCGCCCGTGGCCGCCTACCGCCACCGGCTGGTGTTCGACCTGTACCCGGCCGCGCCGCCGGACCCGCTGGAGTCGCTGATTGCCGAGCGGCTGCGCGATGCCGCCATACCGGGCACCGCCGCGCCTGCCGCCCCCTCCACAACGGTTGCAACGGTTGCGGCCCCGGCGCAGGCTGCACGCTCTGCACAGTCAACTCCAGCCAGGCCCGCCACCACACCGGGCCCCACGGCCGAGCATGACCCGCTGGGCGACCTGATCGCCGAGCGCTCGCAGCGCCGCACCCCGGCGGATACCCCCCAGGTGGCCGGCATGGCACCGCCGCCCGCTGAACCCGCACGGCCCGGCAACCGCGCCACGGCCACGCAGACCGACCGCATCATCATCGTGGCGCTGGACCCAGGCCACGGCGGCGAAGACCCGGGTGCCATCGGCCCCGGCGGCACCCGCGAAAAAGACGTGGTCCTGCGCGTGGCCCACCTGCTGCGCGACCGTATCAACGCCACCACCATCGGCGGCAACCCCATGCGCGCCTACCTCACGCGCGACGGCGACTATTTCGTGCCCCTGGGCACGCGCGTGCAGAAGGCCCGGCGCGTGCAGGCCGACCTGTTCGTCAGCATCCACGCCGACGCGTTCACCGTGCCCACGGCGCGCGGCGCCAGCGTGTTCGCACTGAGCCAGGGGGCCGCCTCCAGCTCGGCCGCACGCTGGCTGGCCAATAAGGAGAACCAGGCCGACCTGGTGGGCGGCATCAACGTGCAGACCAAGGACCAGCATGTGCAGCGCGCGATGCTGGACATGAGCACCACTGCGCAGATCAACGACAGCCTGAAACTGGGCACCGTGCTGCTGGGCGAGATTGGCCACGTGGGCCGGCTGCACAAGCCCCGGGTCGAGCAGGCCGGTTTCGCCGTGCTGAAGGCGCCCGACATTCCCAGCGTGCTGGTGGAAACCGCCTTCATCAGCAACCCCGAGGAAGAGCGCCGCCTGCGCAGCAGTGCCTACCAGGAACAGCTGGCCGACGCGCTGATGCGCGGCATCACGCGCTACTTCGCCAAAAATCCGCCGCTGGCGCGCAGCCGGTCGGTGTAGCCCCCTCCTCTCGCTCCCGCCCTCCACACAGCCCCGCGACCCTGCGCGGAGCGGCCGTTCGCTGCGGCGCCATGAACGGGACGGCGGAATTCCGGGTTGCGCGCACACGCAAGTGCGGGCAAAGTGGCTCCAACGTTCCCATCGCCATCCAGGAGGAAAGCCATGGCCCTGCCCCATGCCCAATCCGGCCAGATCGTCAGCGTGCGCCCTCTGGGCGACCGGCTGAACGAGGCCGTCACCACCGCCATCCTCAAGGCGGGCCAACTTGAAGTGATGCGGGTGGTGCTGCCCGTGGGCAAGTCCATGAAAGAGCACCAGACACCGGGCGAAGCCACCGTGCAGTGCATCGAAGGGGTGGTGGAGTTCGTGAGCGAAGACGGCGTGCAGCGGTTGCAACAGGGCGACTTCGTGCACCTGGCGCCGCGCATGCTGCACGCACTCAAGGCGGTGGAGCCCGCCTCGCTGCTGGTCACCATCTGCCTCCGGCCCGGTTAGTCCGGTCAAACGAAAACCCCCCACAGCGGCCTCCAGAGAGGCTGCCATGGCGGCTGCCAAGCGTCCTACAGGTGCCAGCCCCGGGTGCCTACATCTTGCGCAAATCGACCGGGCGATAGTCCTCTCACAGGTCGTGCAGAAGGGGTTGCAGTCACAGCGCCCAATGTGCCCAGGCCTGATTCCTCAATCACCCAGGACAAAAGGACTCTTGCCATGAAAATCCGTCACCTTCTTCTTGCGACCACCTGCACCGCCGCCCTTGCACTGGGTGGCTGCGCTACCAACCCCACCAACGCCCAGGTGGGCACCGGCGTCGGCGCCGTTGTCGGCGGCGTGGCCGGCAATGCCATCTTTGGCGGCCCGGCAGGCACCATCGGCGGCGCGGCTGCCGGCGCGCTCATCGGCCACGAAGTGGGCGAAGACCGCGATCGCCGTCAATATCGCCGCTAAGGATATTCCAGGCCTGCAGCGGCCTTTTGATAAAAATAGCTGCCAGCGCTTACTGGATAAGCGCTGGCAGCTATTTTTTTGGTAGCAGCCTCAGATGGCGCCGGCCTTGGCTTGCCGCCCGGCACGCCAGGCACCAAAGATGGCGATCAGGCCCGGCACGAAGATCAGCGCCCAGATGATCTTGTCCAGGTGCTCGCGCACAAAGGGCAGGTTGCCGAAGAAGTAACCGGCCGTGCAAATGCCCAGCACCCACACCAGCGCGCCGCCCACGTTGTAGGCGCTGAATTTGGCGCGGTTCATCTCGGCCACGCCGGCCACAAAGGGCGCGAAGGTGCGGATGAAGGGCATGAACCGCGCCAGCACGATGGTGATGCCGCCGTACTTTTCGTAAAAGTTGTGCGCTTGGTCGAACGCACGGCGGTTGAACCAGCGCGAGTTCTCCCACTGGAACACCTTGGGCCCGAAATAGCGGCCGATGGAGTAGTTGCACTGGTCCCCCAGAATGGCCGCAACGATGAGCAGCGAGCAGGCCAGCGGGAAGCTCATCATCCCGGCGCCGCACAGCGCGCCCACGATGAACAGCAGGGAATCGCCCGGCAAAAATGGCATCACCACCACCCCGGTTTCCACGAACACGATCAGGAACAGCAGCGCGTACACCCACGCGCCATAGGTCTGCACGAACATCTCCAGGTATTTGTCGACGTGCAGGATGAAGTCGATCAGGAAGGTGACCAGTTCCATGGGCAGGCCGGTGGGAGGGCCACCGGGCAGTGAAGAAAAAACAGCGGGCATTATCCCCATCACCCACGGTGCCCGCGCCGATGTCCCTGCGCCCCTGCGGTCCTAAAATGCCCCGGGTGAACGACGCCTCCACCCTCTCCGCCGCAGCGCCAGCCGCCCCTTCCAGCCCCCCCACGCGCCGCCCCATCCGCGACCTGCCTGACGAGCTGATCAGCCAGATCGCCGCCGGTGAGGTGGTGGAGCGCCCCGCGTCGGTGGTGCGCGAACTGGTGGACAACGCGCTCGATGCGGGCGCCACGCAGATCACCCTGCGCCTGTCGGCCGGGGGCGTGCGCCTAATCACCGTGGAAGACGACGGCGGCGGCATTCCGCAAGAAGAGCTTCCCGTGGCCCTGCGCCGCCACGCCACCAGCAAGATCACCAGCCTGAACGACCTGGAAACCGTGGCCACCATGGGCTTTCGGGGCGAAGCGCTGGCCGCCATTGCTTCGGTGTCCGAGATGTCGCTGCTATCACGCCCTGCCGCCCAGGCCAGCGCGTTTTTGCTGGACGCCCGCAGCGGCGAGCTGCGCCCCGCCGCGCGCAGCACTGGCACCACGGTGGAGGTGAAGGAGCTGTTCTTCTCCACCCCCGCGCGCCGCAAATTCTTGAAGACCGACGCCACCGAGCTGGCGCACTGCATCGAATCGGTGCGCCGCCATGCGCTGGCCCGGCCTGATGTGGGCTTTGCCATCTGGCACGAGGGCAAGCTGGTGGAGCAGTGGCGCGCGACCTTTGTACCCGGCCCGGGCAGCGACGTGCAGGAAGCACTGGCCCGCCGCCTGTCGGACGTGCTGGGCGAGGACTTCGTCACCCAGTCCGTCGCCGTGCAGCACCGCGTGGGCCCCGTCACCGTGACCGGCCGCGCGGGCCTGCCCGACGCCGCCCGTTCGCGCCCCGACCACCAGTATTGCTACGTCAACGGCCGCTTCGTGCGCGACAAGGTGCTGACCCACGCCGCGCGCAGCGCCTACGAAGACGTGCTGCACGGCCACAAGCAGCCCATCTACGCGCTGTATGTCGAGATCGACCCGGCGCGCGTGGACGTGAACGTGCACCCCACCAAGATCGAGGTGCGATTCAGGGACAGCCGCGAGGTGCACCAGGCCGTGCGCCACGCGGTGGAAAACGCGCTGGCCGCGCCGCGCGCTGCGGCCCTGGCGGCTGCGGCGGCCTCTGCGCCGGCTAATACGCCAGCAACTGCGCCAGACGTTTCAGAGCCAAAACAGCCCTCACCGCTTATCTGGCAAGCGCAGTCTGCTATCAAATTTGATGATTCACAGCGCGGCCACCGCGTGCAGGATCTGCAGGCCCTGTGGGGACCGCGCAGCACCACCACCACCGCCGAGGCCGAGGTGCCCGCCCCGGCCGCCACCGGGGGCCTGTGGGCGCCATCGGCCCAGCCTCAGCCATCGGCCGCAGGCCTGGATTCCGCCGCATCTGCAGCCCTGCCCACAGCGCCAGCGCAGCCAGCAGCCACCGCCCTGCCCAGCGGCACGGGCACCACCGCCACAGACACCAGCGCCCCCTGGCCCCTGGGCCGTGCCGTGGCGCAGCTGCACGGTGTCTTCATCCTGGCCGAGAACGCCCAGGGCATGGTCATCGTCGACATGCACGCAGCGCACGAGCGCATCGTCTACGAGCGCCTCAAGGCCCAGGTGGACGGCGGTGCACGCATTGCCAGCCAGCCCCTGTTGATCCCCGCCACCTTCGCCGCCACGCCGCAGGAGGTGGCCACGGCCGAAGAGTCCACCGACGTGCTGGCCATGCTGGGCATGGAAGTGGTGCCCTTCTCCCCCAAAACCCTGGCCGTGCGCGCCGTGCCTACCACCTTGGCGCACGGCGACCCCGTGGAACTGGCCCGCAGCGTGCTGGCCGAACTGGCCCAGCATGACGCCACCACCGTGGTGCAACGCGCCCGCAACGAAATCCTGGGCACCATGGCCTGCCACGGCGCGGTGCGGGCCAACCGCAGGCTCACCATCGACGAGATGAACGCGCTGCTGCGGCAGATGGAGACGACCGACCGCAGCGACCAGTGCAACCACGGCCGCCCCACCTGGCGGCAGCTGTCCATGAAGGAGTTGGACGCGCTGTTCCTGCGCGGGCGCTAGGGGCCCTCTGCACGAATCACCGCGCCGTGCGCATCTGCGGCCTCGGGCGGTCTGCGGCGCCCACTTGCCGCTCGATTCGTGCAGAGGATCCCTAGCGGCCAAAAAAAAATCGGCCCCGAAGGGCCGACAGGCTGATGCAGTGAGGCGCGGAGATGGCAACCGGCGCTGCGCAAGGCCAGCGCCCCCGCGCAAGGGCCGCCCCGCCGCGCCGGGGGCGTCCCCCTTCCCGAATGGCGCAG
>NZ_JBMIRS010000230.1:0-19070 GCF_049198005.1 Paracidovorax sp. MALMAid1276
GAAGCCTTGCGCGGCGCTTCCACGCGCTCAGCGTGAGCGGTTCAATTGGAAGCATGCAGTCTCAATCGGCAGACGCCAGCGGCAGCACCAGCCGCGCGCGCAGCCCCTGGCCGGGGGCACCATGCAGCTCCAGCCGCCCCCCGTGGCTGCGGGCCACGCGCTCCACGATGGCCAGGCCCAGGCCCGCGCCGGGCGGGCCGGACCGCGCCGCGCCGTCGCCGCGCGCAAAGGGCTGGCGGATGCGGTCAAGGTCTGCAGGAGCGATGCCGGGGCCCTGGTCCTGCACCTCCAGCCACACGCTGTCGACATCCGCACCGGCATCGGCGCCCGTGCGCAGCACCACGGGCGGCGCGCCGTGGCGCCAGGCGTTTTCCACCAGGTTGTCCAGCGCGCGGCGCAGGGCCTGGGGGCGCACCGGCACATCGGGCAAGGGCGCCAGCTCCAGGGGCAGTGCGCGGCCGTGGTCGGCCTGGGCCTCGGCCACGGCCTGGGCCAGGTCGTTGAGCGATGCGCGGGTGGGCGCCTCGGCCTCGGCGCTGCGCGCAAACTGCAGGAACTGGCCGACGATGCCATCCATCTCGTCAATGCTGCGCGCCATGCTCGCGGCCAGGGGCGCATCGATCTGCGCGCCCGCAATCTCCACGGAGAGGCGCAGCTTGGTCAGCGGCGTGCGCAGGTCGTGCGACACGCCCGCCAGCATCAGCGCCCGTTCGTGGTCGGCAGCGGCCAGGCTCTGCGCCATGTGGTTGAAGCTGCGGGCCACGGTGGCGATTTCCTCCGGCCCGGCCTCGGGCAGCGCGGCAGGGGCCTGGCCCTGCGCCAGCTGGCGCGCCGCCCCCACCACCTGGGCCAGCGGGCGGTGGATGTGGCGCTGCAGCCACCACGCGCCCAGCAGCGCCAGCAGCATGCTGGCCAGCGTGGCAGCCAGCCAGGCGCCGGTGAAGGCGCGTGTGGGGAACACGCTGGGCAGGTGGAGCCAGTAGTCCGCCCCTTCATGCGCCACGCGCAGGGCCAACACGCCGTGGCCGTCGCGGCGCCACAGGGGCTCGCGCTGGCCGTCCTCGGCCCCCTCCGCACCCAGTCGGCGCGACACGGCCAGCACAAACTGCCGCTCCAGCGGCGACAGCAGCGCCCGCCGCACCGCGCCCCCCTCGGGCCCGGCAGGGGGCGTGTCCAGCGCAGCCTGCCGGTTGAAGGCCTCGACAAACGCCACGCGCTGCGCCGGGGGCAGCGCCTGCAGCCCCGCACGCAGCGCGGCCACGTTGCGCGCCACACCATCGGCCGCCTGGGCAATGCGGGGCTGAGAGATCAGCTGCCGCACCAGCACCGCCGCCACCAGCTGCCCCAGCACGATGAGCGCCGCCATCAGCAGCAGATTGCGCCCGAGCAGGCTGCGCGGCCAGAGCCCCCGGCCACGGGGGGGAGCGGTGGGAGCCGTCGGCGCGGTGTGGGCCGTCATGGCGTGCCGCCCCCGGCCGGCGCAGCACCGTCGGGCACAAACACATAGCCCACGCCCCACACGGTGCGGATGTGGCGCGGCTGCGCGGGGTCGGCCTCTATGAGCTTGCGCAGACGCATCACCTGCACATCGATGCTGCGGTCGGTGACGGTGTGGTCCGGCCCATAGGCCAGTGCAATGAGGCGGTCGCGCCCCAGGGGGCGGTGGGGCTGCCGGGCCAGGGCCTGCAGCAGTGCAAATTCGCCCGTGGTCAGGGGCAGGTCTTCGCCCTGGCGCTGCAGCCGCCGTTCATCCAGCCACAGCGTGAACGCACCGAAGGTGATGCAGCCGCCCGCCTGGCGAGGCCCGGTGTGCGCGCCCAGCAGGCGCTGGCGGCGCACCATGGCCTGGATGCGGGCCAGCAGCTCGCGCGGGTTGAAGGGCTTGGGCAGATAGTCGTCGGCGCCCATCTCCAGGCCCACGATGCGGTCCACCGGGTCGCCGCGCGCGGTGAGCATCAGGATGGGAATGGTCTCGCCCTGCGCGCGCAGGCGGCGGCAGATGGCCAGGCCGTCCTCGCCGGGCATCATCACGTCGAGCACCAGCACGTCAAAACGCTCGCGCTGCAGCAGCGCATCGAGCGGGCCCGCGCCATCTACCGTGCGCACGGTGTAGCCCTGGTCGCTCAGGTAGCGCTGTAGCAGCGCGCGCAGCTCGGGCTCGTCGTCGGCAACCAGGATCTTGGCGAGGGTGTCGGTCATGGGGCGGGGGTTCTCGGCCAGGCAGGCCACAGGCCCGATGGTACGGCGCGCCCCGCCGTGCCCGGGCAGGCCCCCCGCAGCACCAGGGCCGGGGTGATGACAGCCTGTGACAAGCCCCGCGCGCCTGTCACGCTTTGTCATCATTGGGCGCGGCGCTGCAACGTTGGGCACATCCACCGGTGCGACAGTGGGGCATCGGCAGCACCAGGCCGCAGCCCCCACTACTTTTGCAGGAGTTTTGTCCATGCCCACGGCCCACCGCACCTTGTCCCTCGTCGCTACCCTGGCCCTGGCCACCATGGCCTGCGCCCAGGCCCAGCCGTCCGACGCGCCCCAGGGCGGGCGCCTGCGTGCACTCATCGCCCAAAAACAGGCCCAGGCACAGGCCGCAGCCCTGCCCACCGGCGTGCAGCGCATTGCCGATGTGCCCTATGGCAGCGACCCGCGCCAGCGCATGGACGTGTACCTGCCCGCCCCGTCCACGACCTCGTCCGCCACCGCCAGCGCCGTGCGCGCGCCGGTGGTCTTCATGGTGCATGGCGGCGGCTGGCGCCATGGCGACAAGGCCATGGGCCGCGTGGTGCAGGAGAAGGTGGCGCGCTGGGTGCCCCGGGGTTTTGTGCTGATCTCGGTGAACTACCGGCTCTTGCCCGACACCCCCGTGGACCAGCAGGAGCGCGATGTGCAGGCCGCGCTGATGGCCGCGCAGCAACGCGCCACCACCTGGGGCGCCGACCCCAGCCGCTTCATCCTCATGGGCCACTCGGCCGGCGCCCACCTGGTGGCGCTGCTCAACGCCCGCGCGCCGCAGGCCCTGCGCGATGGCGCCTGGCCCTGGCTGGGCACGGTGGTGCTCGACAGTGCGGTGATGAATGTGCCCGCCTATATGCGCGCGCCTCACATGCCGCTGTACGACGACGCGTTTGGCGCCGACCCGGCCTACTGGCGGTTGCTGTCGCCCTGGCACCAGTGGACGGCGGGCGCCCCGCCGGTGCAGATGGTGTGCTCCACCGAACGCGCCGACCAGCCCTGCCACCAGGCCGAAGCCCTGGCCCGCCACGTGCACAGCCTGGGCGGCCGCGCCGAGGTGCTGCCGCAGGACCTGAGCCACGGCGAAATCAACGCCCAACTGGGGCTGGAAAGCGCCTACACCCGGGCCGTGGAGGCTTTCATGGGCTCGCTGGACCCGCTGATGGCGCGCTTACTGGGGCGATGAGGCTCTGCATGGCGCGCTGCCTGGTGTCGCGCAGCGTCAGCCGCATTGTTCACGGCCCACGTGGGCAGCTTGGAATTTGAGAAACGTCAGTGCATTCCGGGGGTATATCTCTAAATACCACGGAGCTACCAACTCTCACTTTCTGCATTTTCATAGGCGGATCGAGGAGCCAAGTAACTTCGCCATCGAGCCACAGGTCCACGACAGAGCTTTCACCCAGTAGTTTTTTCGGCTCTGCACGGTAAAGCCTTAAAACAAATGGCATTTTGA
The DNA here is from genome assembly GCF_049198005.1 of Paracidovorax sp. MALMAid1276. Classification (NCBI taxonomy): domain Bacteria; kingdom Pseudomonadati; phylum Pseudomonadota; class Betaproteobacteria; order Burkholderiales; family Comamonadaceae; genus Paracidovorax; species Paracidovorax sp. MALMAid1276. The sequence continues at coordinate 3,686 of NZ_JBMIRS010000230.1, forward strand.
AGTCGGGATTCAAGAGACGCTGAAAAGATGACGCCTTGTAAAATTCCAGCCTATAGACGCCGTGCGGGCTATTTTCCGCATCAAGAAATGTAGGTGTCGCCAAGAACCAAGCCATCAACCACAAAGCACCTGCTGTCGCGCAAATGACGCCAAGAATGATTTTTCTGGTCGCCTTCATCCTACTACCACTCAAATCTTATTGGCATGGGTAACCGTACACGGTGTACATCAGATAGCACCATAAAGTCGCCACCTTTCCCCGACTGAGCACGCCACTGACGAAAATGTTTATTTTGCACAAGATATTTTCGAGCACGAACGCCCTCCACATCCGCTTCATGCACAAACTGCGCGGAAGTCGGCACATCCAAGGCGATTCGCAAGCTCCGCTCCACCCCATTGAAACCCCAGAATCCCAAGGGCTGCGAAAGGAATGAATCATCATTAAAGTCATAAGCATCCCGCAAATAGAATCCCAACTCACTAACTTCAATGCTGGTGCGACCTTGACCGTTCGACGTCACCATGCCCGATACCGCTACTTTCAGCGTCGCTTCGCCAATAGCTCCATAGAAGTCATCCATGGGATCACTCATATGCCCGATTTTTGTTACGTTCACTTGGCATAGATTATCAAGCGCCTTCGCCGATAGGCTTAAATTCCCGAATTGCCAGCAAGATGCACCTTTGCCAACACTTTGCCTCATGACTCGCTCCTGCAGCAATTCCAGTCCAGCTGAACTTGCCCATTCCTTCTTCAGCTTCAGCATGGCGGCTTGAACCCGGGAAAAACCGAGTGCCCAAGACATTTTTACCGTGCTCTCGTCCAACTGCTCCTCTGTCAGCTTTGCGAGTTGATAGGGGCTTTTGCCCAGCTTCATGGCGACTGGCATCTCAAACTTGGTATGGCGAAACCATCGATCCATAAGCTGAGCGGCTATAGGCCAACCCAAGCGGGATCGCATTACCTCCGGAATATCAGTAAGCTGAAAAACAGGTAACTTGGGAGGTAATTTTCGCTCGAGTTGAGCTCGCAGTTTCGCAACATCCGTTTTAACAATCTCGCTCATCCAACCTCCCAGAATTATGAAACAATCGGAGTAGGATTCTCAAAGGAGAAGGCAATCAGCTTCTGTTGCCAAAGGTTTCCGCCACTACTCAATGTAAATTTCCGATCAAAACGGAATTAAATAGGGGCGCAGATACCGCCCCGTGTGGCTCGCCGGGTTGGCGGCCAGCTCCTCCGGCGTGCCCACGCCCACCACGGTGCCGCCACCGGCCCCGCCCTCGGGGCCCATGTCGATCAGCCAGTCGGCGGTTTTGATCACGTCGAGGTTGTGCTCGATGATGACGATGGTGTTGCCGGCATCGCGCAGCTGGTGCAACACCTTCAGCAGCAGGTCGATGTCGGCAAAGTGCAGGCCGGTGGTGGGCTCGTCCAGGATGTAGAGCGTGCGGCCGGTGTCGCGCTTGCTTAGCTCCTGCGCCAGCTTCACGCGCTGTGCCTCGCCGCCCGAGAGCGTGGTGGCGGCCTGGCCTAGGCGGATGTAGGAGAGGCCCACATCCAGCAGCGTCTGCAGCTTGCGCGCCAGGGTCGGCACGTCCTTGAAGAACGCGTAAGCGTCTTCCACCGTCAGCTCCAGCACCTGGGCGATGTTCTTGCCCTTCCACTGCACTTCCAGCGTCTCGCGGTTGTAGCGCTGGCCGTGGCAGATGTCGCAGGGCACGTACACGTCGGGCAGAAAGTGCATCTCCACCTTCACCACGCCGTCGCCCTGGCAGGCCTCGCAGCGGCCTCCGCCCGCAGACTGCGACACGTTGAAGCTGAAGCGCCCGGGGCCGTAGCCGCGCTCCTTGGCGGTGTTGGTCTCAGCCATCAGCTCGCGGATGGGCGTGAACAGGCCGGTGTAGGTGGCCGGGTTGCTGCGCGGCGTGCGGCCGATGGGGCTCTGGTCGACGTTGATGACCTTGTCGAAGTACTCGATGCCCACGATCTCGTCGTGCGCGGCCGGCTCCTCGTGCGCGCGGTGGATCTGCCGCGCCGCGGCGGCATACAGCGTGTCGTTGACCAGCGTGCTCTTGCCCGAGCCCGACACCCCCGTCACGCAGGTGAGCAACCCCACGGGGAAGTCCACGCTCACGCCCTTGAGGTTGTTGCCCGTGGCGCCCACCACGCGCAGCGCCTGCACGGCGCCCTGGCGGGCGTGGTGCTCGGCCAGGCGCTCGGCCTTCTGCTCGGCGCGGCGCTTGCTGGCCTCGGTCTGCGGAAAGCGCGACTTGGGCTTGGCCTCCGCCACGGGCGCGGCCGGCTGGTCCAGCACGGGCAGCCAGGGCGTGCGGCGCCGGGGTACGGCGATGGTGCGCGTGCCCGACAGGTACTGGCCCGTGAGCGACTGCGCATTGGCGCGCACTTCGTCGTACGTGCCCTGCGCCATCACCCGCCCGCCGTGCACGCCCGCGCCGGGGCCCATGTCGATCACATGGTCGGCGGCGCGCATCATGTCTTCGTCGTGCTCCACCACGATCACGCTGTTGCCGATGTCGCGCAGGTGCTGCAAGGTGGCGATCAGCCGGTCGTTGTCGCGCTGGTGCAGGCCGATGCTGGGCTCGTCCAGCACATACATCACGCCCGTCAGGCCCGAGCCGATCTGGGATGCCAGGCGAATGCGCTGCGCCTCGCCGCCCGAGAGCGTCTCGGCGCTGCGGTCCAGGCTCAGGTAGCTCAGGCCCACGTCGTTCAAGAACTGCAGGCGCGTGGCGATCTCGCGCACCACCTTGTCGGCGATCTCGGCCTTGGCGCCCGAGAGCACGAGTGCCCGGAACCACGCGTGCGCGCTGGCCAGGGTGTCGTGGCTCACTTCGTAGATGGCGCGGGCCTGTTCGCCTTCGCCCACCTTCACATGCCGGGCCTCGCGGCGCAGGCGGGTGCCGTGGCATTCGGGGCAGGGCTGGCTGCTGCGAAAGCGCGCCAGGTCCTCGCGCACCACCACCGAATCCGTCTCGCGGTAGCGGCGCGCCATGTTGGGCAGGATGCCTTCGAAGGCATGCTTCTTGGTGTGCACCTTGCCCTTGTTGGCACCGCTTTCCAGGATGTAGCGGAACGCGATCTCCTCGTCGCCCGAGCCATGCAGCACGGCCTGCTGCACCTTGGCCGGCAGCGATTCAAACGGCGCCTCCACGTCGAAGCCGTAGTGCGCGGCCAGGCTCTCCAGCATCGCGAAGTAATAGCCGTTGCGCCGGTCCCAGCCCTTGATGGCGCCGCTGGCCAGGCTCAGCGTGGGGAAGGCCACCACGCGCACTGGGTCAAACACCTCGCGCTGGCCGATGCCGTCACAGGCCGGGCAGGCGCCCATGGGCGAGTTGAACGAAAACAGGCGCGGCTCCAGCTCGGGCAGCGAATAGCTGCACACGGGGCACGCAAACTTGCTGCTGAACAGGTGCTCGGCGCCCGTGTCCATCTCCAGCGCCAGCACGCGGCCGTTGCCGTCGTGGCCGCCGACACCTGACCCGATACGCAAGGCGGCCTCGATGCTCTCGGCCAGGCGCTGCTGCAGGTCGGCACGCACCTTCACGCGGTCGATCACCACGTCGATGTCGTGCTTCTCGGTCTTTTTGAGGGCGGGCAGGCTCTCGTGCTCATAGATCTGCCCATCCACGCGAAAGCGGATGTAGCCCAGCGCCTGCATCTGCGCAAACAGCTCGGTGAACTCGCCCTTCTTCTCGCGCGCCACGGGCGCCAGGATCATGAGCCGGGTGTCCTCGGGCAGGGCCAGCACCGCGTCCACCATCTGGCTCACCGTCTGCGCAGCCAGCGGCAGGCCGTGGTCGGGGCAGTAGGGCGTGCCGGCGCGGGCATACAGCAGGCGCAGGTAGTCGTGGATCTCGGTGACCGTGCCCACGGTGGAGCGCGGGTTGTGGCTGGTGGCCTTCTGCTCGATGCTGATGGCGGGCGACAGGCCCTCGATCAAATCCACATCGGGCTTATCGAGCCGCCCCAGAAACTGCCGCGCATAGGCCGACAGGCTCTCCACATAGCGCCGCTGGCCCTCGGCATAGAGCGTGTCAAACGCCAGGCTCGACTTGCCCGAACCCGACAGCCCGGTGATCACCACGAGCTGGTTGCGCGGAATGTCCAGGTCGATGTTCTTGAGGTTGTGCGTGCGTGCGCCGCGGATGCTGATGCGCTGCTCGCGCAGCGCGCGGGCCAGGTAGGTGCCGTCGTCATCATGGCTGCGGGGGGGCGAGGCGTGGGTGTCGGTCACAAATAGCGCTCAGACGGAAAAAACCCACCATGATAGGTCAGCCGCCCTCTCTGCGCAGCGCCTGGCCCACCCAGGCCTCGGCAGTGCGCTGCGTGTGCGGAGGCGCGCGCCGGGGAATGTGTTCCTTGGGTCTGCGGCGGGCTGCCACCGCCCCTGTGCGGCGGGCCGGCAACCCCTGCGGGGCTCGCCCATGCCGCCTGCGGCTGGCAATTCGGCGCTGGACGGTGTTGCCATACCCGCTACCATCCGAGGTTTGTCCAGATGTGTGAACCCATTCGCTGCGCGTGGCGCTGTGGCGCCCGGGGTCGCGGCAACCGAATGGGGGATGTGGTGCGCAGGTTATTTGCAATTGCAGCGTGGACGCTGGGCCTGTGCCTGGCGCAGGGCGCCATGGCCGCCAACTATGCCGTGCAGGACGCTGGCGCCGGCGGGGCGTGCCAGAACGCGTGGCCGCCGTCCATCGTGGGCAACTATGTGGAGAACGGCACCTACAACGGGGCGCCGCGGTACGACGGCAGCGGCTGGTACCTCTACCGCACCTCCATCTTCGGCGGCAGTGTCTGGGCGATCAGCAACACGCTCGGCAGCAGTGACCCGAACAACAGCACCATTGCCTTCTACGCGGATTCCAGCGCCGCCACCCCCCCCGAAGGCACGGGCTACAGCAGCACCAATTCGGCCTGCGGCCGGATCAACGTGCAGGCCAACGCCGTGGTGGCCCCACCCTCGGCCCCGACCATCGGTCCGCTCAATGCGGGCGTGGCGCCTTATGTGTCCGGCGGTTCGACCACCGTGTACTGGCAGGCGGTGGCCGGTGTGGTGGGCTACAAGCTCGACGTGGCCACCGACGCGGCCTTCACCACGTTCCACCCCGGCTACAACGGCCTGGTGGTGACCGCCTCGCCCACGCCGCCGACCAGCGCGGCCGTGCACAACCTCACCAGTGCAGGCACCACTTACTACTTCCGGGTGAAGGCCTACAACGGCGGTGGCGACAGTGCGCCCTCGGACACGGTGACCACCACCACGGTTCCGGCGGCGCCAGATATGGAGCCTTTTTCCGCCGTGCGCGCGCAGCGCGTGACGGCCCACTGGACGGCAAGGAACGGCGCCACCGACTACCGGCTGCAGGCCTGCACCGACGCCGGCTTCACCAGCTGCCTGGCGGGCTACAACCCGGTGTCGGTCGGCGACACCGCCTCGGCCGTGGTCTCCGGACTGGCCCAGAACACGACCTACCACGTGCGCGTGGCGGCCGGCAACGCCAATGGCTACAGCGCCTATTCGGCCGGCGGCGCCGTCACCACCAATGCGTTGCCCACACTGGGCGGCAGCTTCACCACGGCAGGCGCAGTGGACGACAACGCCACCATGGCGCCGTTTTCCGGCGTGACCGTGGCCGACGCCAATGGAGACCTGGTCCTGGTGCGCATCACCTACACCGCGGCCAACGGCACGCTGTCGGGCAACGGGCTGTCCGGCAGCGCAGGCAGCTACACGCTGGCGGCCGACACGCCCGCCAGCGTCACCGCGCGGCTGCAGGCCCTGGTGTTTCACCCCACCTACGGGCAGGGCCCCACCGGCAGCACCGTGACGACCACCTTCACGCTGCAGCCCAACGACGGCATCGATGACGGCGCCAGCAACAGCGACACGCGGGTCACCACCACCATGACCAACGTGGTGCCGGCCTTTGTGGGTTCCACCACCGCGCTCACGGTCAATGCAGATTCGGGTGCCACCGACCTGCGGCTGCTGCTGCGCGTGAGCGATACGGATGCCAGCCAGACCCTGACCTGGTCGGCACAGACGGCGCCCGCGCATGGCACGCTGCAGCTCGTTGCCACCGCCACGCCTTCCGGCAGCAACGACATCACATCGGTGGGCACCATCACCTATGCCCCAGCGCCCGGCTATGGCGGCAGCGACAGTTTCACCGTCCGCGTGAGCGACGGGCACGCCACCGCGCAACGCACCATCAGCGTCACCGTGCAGCCGGTCGCACCCGCGGCCCCCACCATGGTCACGGCCACCGCAGGCCCGGCACAGGCGTCTGTCACCTTCAGCGCCCCCGCCAGCAACGGGGGTTCGGCCATCCTCCACTACACGGCCACGGCCAGCCCGGGGGGCGCCACCGGCAGCTGCGCGGGCCCGGCGGCCTGCGTCATCACCGTCAGCGGGCTCGACAACGGCACGGCCTATACCTTCACGGTCACGGCCACCACGGCGGCGGGCACGGGGCCTGCCTCGGCGGCGTCGAACAGCGTCACGCCCAAGGCCGCGCAGACCATTACCTTCACCAACCCGGGCGCGCAGAGCTTCGGCACATCGCCCACGCTGACGGCCTCGTCCAGCGCGGGCCTGGCCGTCAGCCTCTCGTCGTCCACGCCGGGCGTGTGCGCCATCGACGGCGCGGGGGTGCTGAGCTTCGCCACGGCCGGCACCTGCACCATCCACGCCAACCAGCCGGGCGACGCCACCCATGCCGCAGCCGCCACCGTGTCGCATTCGTTCACGGTGAACGCGGTTGCGCCCGGCGCGCCCACCATCGGCACCGCCACCGCCGGAGATGCCCAGGCGCTGGTCGCCTTCACGGCGCCCGCGAGCAACGGCGGCTCCACCATCACCGGCTACACGGTGACGACCACACCACCCGACGTCATCCCGGTCACCGGCACGGCATCCCCCATCGCGGTCGCCGGACTGACCAACGGCGTGTCGTACACCTTCGCCGTGGTGGCCATCAACGTGGCAGGCACGGGCCCGGCGTCTGTGGCATCCAACAGCGTCACGCCCAAGGCGGGGCAGACCATCACCTTCGCCAACCCGGGCACACAGAGCTTTGGCACCACGCCCACGCTCTCGGCCTCGGCCGATTCGCTGCTGCCCGTGCGCTTCACGTCAGGCACCCCGCTGGTCTGCACGGTTTCGACCAGCGGAGACCTGGCCTTCGTGACCACCGGCACCTGCACCATCCACGCGGACCAGGCCGGCAATGCCGTGTTCTTGGCGGCCACCCAGGTCAGCCGCAGCTTCACGGTGGCTGGGGCGGTGCCAGGCGCTCCCACGGCAGTCGTCGCCACGCCGGGCAATGCCCAGGTGACGGTGGCCTTCGCAGCCCCGGCCTCCAACGGCGGCTCCGCCATCCTGAACTACACCGTCACGGCCAGCCCCGGCGGCGCCACCGCCACGGGCGCTGCATCGCCGCTGGTGGTGACGGGCCTCACCAACGGCACGGCCTACACCTTGACGGTCACCGCCACCAATGGCGCTGGCACCGGCCCCGGCGCGTCTGCCACGGCCACCCCGGTGGTCACAACCACCAGCGGCACCACGCCGGGCATGACTGGCACGGCCACGGCCACGCTCTCGGGCGGCGGCAGCGGCTGCTCGCTCGAACCGGGCAGCCAGTTCGCGGGCTTGCCCACGGCGGCCCCTCCGGGTGTGGTCATGGCGTATGGCGCGTTCAAGTACGACGCCAGCGGCTGCTCGGGCAGCGTGACCATGACACTGACCTACCCCGAGGCCCTGCCCGCCAACGTGGAGTTCTGGAAGTACGGCCCGGCCACCGCTGGCGCGGGCGTGTCGACCTGGTTCCGCTGGTCGGGCGCCACGCTCAGCGCCGACCGCAAGACGGTGTCGTACACCATCACCGACAACGGCGTGGGCGACGCCGATCCGGCCGTGGGCCGCGTCAGCGACCCGTTTGCCCCGGCCCTCGGCCCGGCCGGTGGCGCCGCCGGCATCCCGGTGGATGCGCCCTGGGCGCTGGGGCTGCTGTCGGCCGCGCTGGCCGCACTGGGCTGGCGGCGCCAGCGCCGTGCGGTGCGCCCGGGGGGCGCAGGCTAGTCCGCAGCACCGGCAGATCAGCGGCGCGCCCCGGCCGCAGTGGCACGCCCGGCGCGGCCCGGCTGCGGCAGCACCGGGCGCGAGCGAACCACCGCCCGGCGGCCCATCGGCGAAAATACGCGTTTTACTGGGCCTTGACGCTCCACTGTGCCGGACTCCTCTCCTACCTTTTCGGGCGCGACCTCCGCGCCGCCCATGCCGCCTGCCGCCCATTCCATGACCGCGCTGGAGCGCCGCTCCAGCCTCAGCCTGGCGTTGATTTTTGCGCTGCGCATGCTGGGCCTGTTCCTGGTGCTGCCGGTGTTCGCGCTGGAGGCCCGCAAATACCCCGGCGGCGATGACCCCGCGCTGGTGGGCCTCGCTCTGGGCATCTACGGCCTCACGCAGGCGCTGCTGCAGCTGCCGCTGGGCATGGCGTCCGACCGCTTCGGCCGCAAGCGCGTCATCGTGCTGGGCCTTTTGGTGTTCGCCGCAGGCAGCCTGCTGGCCGCTCTGGCCGACTCGCTCACCGGCCTGCTGGTGGGCCGCGCGCTGCAGGGCGCGGGCGCCGTGTCGGCCGCGGTGACGGCGCTGCTGGCCGACCAGACGCGCGACGGCGTGCGCACCAAGGCCATGGCGCTGGTGGGCGGCAGCATCGGGCTGATGTTCGCCCTGGCGCTGGTGCTGGCGCCGGTGCTCACGGCGCAGATCGGGCTGGCGGGCCTGTTTGGCCTGACCTGCGCGCTGGCCCTGGCCGGGGTGGCCGTGGTGGTGTGGGTCGTGCCGCCGGAGCCCGCACAGCACAAGAACATGCCGCGCGGCCGCCTGGCCGAGGTGTGGACGCACCCCGACCTGCTGCGCCTGAACCTGGGCGTGTTTGCGCTGCACACCGTGCAGCTGGCCATGTGGGTGGCCGTGCCCGCCCTGCTGGTGCAGGCGGGCCTGGCGCGCGATGCGCACTGGCAGGTGTACCTGCCCGCCGTGGTGCTGTCGTTCGCCGCCATGGGCGGGCTGTTTGCGCTGGAGCGCGCGGGCCGACTGCGCGCGGCGCTGCTGGGCTCGATCGCGCTGGTGCTGGTGGTGCAACTGGGCCTGGGCGCGGTGGCCGCCAGCGGCTCGGCCCCCTCGCTGTGGGTGCTGGGGCCGCTGATGTTCGTGTTCTTCTGCGGGTTCAACGCGCTGGAGGCCAGCCAGCCCAGCCTGGTGTCGCGCATGGCGCCCGCACACCTGCGTGGCGCGGCCCTGGGCAGCTACAACACCCTGCAGTCGCTGGGCCTGTTTGCGGGGGGTGCGCTGGGCGGTGCGCTGGTGAAATGGGCCGGTGTGCCGGGCCTGTTTGCCGCCACGGCGGCGCTGGCCGCCCTGTGGCTGGCGCTGACCTGGCAGCTGCGGCCCGTGGGGCGCTGAGCCCCCGCCCGGAGGGCGCGCGGGGGGCTTCCGCGCCCTTGCAGATGCGGCACAATGCCGCTTTTGGCGCCCGGAACCCCTCCCCGAAAGTCCGGCGCTTCCTTGTTACCTTTGAAGGCACGAACAGCACCATGGCATCCATCAACAAAGTCATCATCGTCGGCAACCTGGGCCGCGACCCCGAAATGCGCACGTTTCCCAGCGGCGACCAGGTGGCCAACGTGACGATTGCCACCACCGACAAGTGGAAGGACAAGCAGACCGGCGAGATGAAGGAAGCCACCGAGTGGCACCGCGTGGTCTTCAACGGCCGCCTGGCCGAAATCGTGGGCCAGTACCTGCGCAAGGGCTCGCAGGTGTATGTGGAAGGCAGCCTGCGCACCCGCAAGTGGACCGACCAGAGCGGCGTGGAAAAGTACAGCACCGAGATCCGCGCCGACCAGATGCAGATGCTGGGCAGCCGCCAGGGCATGGGCGGCGGCCAGCAAGGCGGCGGCGGTGGCGGGTATGACGACGGCGGCTATGGCGGCGGCGACCAGGGCGGCTACGACCAGGCCCCACGCCGCGCCGCGCCCGCGCCACGCCCCATGGCAGCACCGGCCCAGCGCCCAGCGCCCGCGCCGGTGGCGCAACCGCCCCGGGCGGCATCGGGCTTTGACGACATGGACGACGACATCCCGTTCTGAAGAAGCTCCGGGCTTAAACGCAAGCCGTCCCACAAAGGCCTGCACCGTGAAGGTGTGGGCCTTTTTGTTTTTGCGCACGCTGCAGCGCACATCAAACGTAGCAACTCGCAACATGGAGACCCGTGGAAACGGCAGCGACACAGTGCCTCGGCCCTCGCTGCCCGTGCGTGCTATCGCGAGAAAGGACCGCGCTTCTTCTGTGCGTGCTATCGCGAGAAAGGACCGCGCTTCTTCTCCATGTTGTCCAGTGCGGCACACCCGCCACGAACCAACAACTTCTTACATTCGATACGCGAATTTCGAAGATCATCGCCCACTTGTCGCCAACAGGGTGCAACGCCCGGCGGCAGCGGTTCCAGACACTTTCAAGAATTTCACCGAAGAGAGAGAGGGTTGCGATGCCAGGATTCGTCCGCAAGATTTTGATTTTCATCACCGGCTATGCATGGCTGCTGCTGCTGGCCGGGCCCGGCCTGATCGCACTGTCGGTCTACAGCGGCTGGAAGGCGGACGGCGACCACGCCTACACCGCGCGCGAGAGCCTGGAGACCGTGACCGGCACGGTGACGCAGGCCTCCGAAGTCACCGTCAAGCGCAAGCGCCGCTCCACCACCAAGCAGTACTACGAAATCACCGTGCAGCCCGATGCACCCGGCGCCGAGCCCCGCAAGCTGCGCATCGACCACAGCACGCCCCAGCAGCTGGTGGGCAACCTGATCGACGAGAAGGTCACCGCGCTGGTGGACAGCAGCGACAACAGCCTGGTCTACGAGGTGTCGGTGGGCAGCACGGCCGTCATCAGCTACGCCACCACCCAGCAGCGCCTGCAGGCCGAGGCCACGTCGTCGGCCCAATCCTTCAGCGGCGCGGGCCTGTGGATCTTCGCGGTGTTGCTGACCCTGGTGGGCGCCGCCGGAGTCTGGTCCAACCGCAAGCTGCGCGCCGCGCACGGCGCGGCCCAGCTGGCCGCCGCCTGAGCATCAGGCCAGGCCCCATTCCATAAAAAGAGAGAGGGAGGGAGGAGCGCCCCCGGGTGCTCCTCCTGTTTTTTGCACACGCAATCCCAAGGAGGACATTCACCATGCAACCCCATGCACTGACCCCCACTACGCCCGAAGGCGCACCGTTCGAGCGGCGCGACTTCATCGTCTCCACCTACAAGCACCTGGGCGCGGCCATGGTGGCGTTCGTGCTGCTGTCGGCCCTGCTGATGGTGTCGGGCTTCTCGGGCACCACGGCCAAGATGCTGGTGGCCAGCGGCAACAAGTTTCTCTGGCTGGGCGTGATGGGCGCCTTCATGCTGGTGGGCTGGCTCGCGTCGCATCTGGCCGACAACGCCGAGAGCCCCCAGACCCAGCTCATGGGCCTGGGCCTGTATGTGCTGGCCGAAGGCCTGATCTTCGCGCCCATGTTCGGCATTGCCCTGCTGGTGGCCCCCGGCGCCATCGGGGCCGCAGCGTTCATCACCCTGCTGCTGGTGGGCGCGCTCACCTGGACGGCGTTCACCACCAAGACGGACTTCTCGTTCCTGGGCGGCATCCTGAAGGTGGGCGGCCTAGTGGCCCTGGGCACCATCATTGCCGGGGCCATCTTCGGCTTCAAGCTGGGAATCTGGTTCTCGGGGATCATGGTGCTGTTCGCCGGTGCCTGCGTGCTGTATGACACCTCGCGCATCATCCGCGACTATCCCGCCGACCGCCCTGCCGGTGCCGCGCTGCACCTGTTTGCGTCCATCGCGCTGATGCTCTGGTACGTGCTGCGCATCCTGATCAGCCTGGCCAGCAGCGACGACTGAACCGGCGCGGCCCGCCCATGCAAAAAAGAAAGCCGGAGCAGTGCTCCGGCTTTTTTATGGGCCGCCCATTGCTGGCCAAAAGAGGCTCCAGCGCTTTATGGACAAGCGCTGACAGCTATGTTTTTAGTAGCATTTACAACGCAGCGGCCGCCGAGGGCTGCGGCAGGCCCTGCACCGCGCCAATCACCCCGCCGCCCAGGCACACCTCGCCGTCGTACAGCACCGCGCTCTGCCCCGGCGTGACGGCCCACTGGGCCTCGGGGAACTGCAGGGCAAAACCGCCGGGCGTGGCGTGCAGGGTGCAGGCCGCATCCTGCTGGCGGTAGCGTGTCTTGGCGGCATAGGCGCCGGGCACAGGGGCGTGGCCGGCGCACCAGCTCACGTCCTGCGCCACCAGCTGGTGCGACAGCAGCCAGGGGTGGTCATGGCCCTGCACCACGCGCAGCGTGTTCTTCTCCAAATCCTTGCGGGCCACGAACCAGGGCTCGTGCGCGCCGCCACCGCGCTGGGCGCCCTTTTCCTTCACGCCCCCAATGCCCAGGCCCTGGCGCTGGCCCAGGGTGTAGAAGGACAGGCCCACGTGCTGGCCCAGCTTGCGGCCCCGGTCGTCCAGGATGGGGCCGGGCGCGTGGCTGATGTAGCGGTTCAGAAACTCGCGGAAGGGCCGCTCGCCGATGAAGCAGATGCCGGTGGAATCCTTCTTCTTGGCGTTGGGCAGGCCGATTTCTTCGGCGATGCGGCGCACCTCGGTCTTGTGCAGTTCGCCCACGGGGAACAGCGTCTTGGCGAGCTGCGCCTGGTTCAGGCGGTGCAGAAAGTAGCTCTGGTCCTTGGACGGGTCCAGCCCCTTGAGCAGCTCGAACAGGCCGGATTGCGCGTTCTGCCGCACGCGCGCGTAATGGCCCGTGGCAATCTTCTCGGCGCCCAAGCGCATGGCGTGGTCCAGGAAGGCCTTGAACTTGATCTCGGCATTGCACAGCACGTCGGGGTTGGGCGTGCGGCCGGCCTGGTATTCGCGCAAAAACTCCGCGAACACGCGGTCCTTGTAGTCGGCGGCAAAGTTGACGTGCTCGATCTCGATGCCGATCACGTCGGCCACGGCGGCGGCGTCCACGAAGTCGATGTTGGACGAGCAATATTCGCTGTCGTCGTCGTCTTCCCAGTTCTTCATGAAGATGCCGACGACCTCATGCCCTTGCTGCTTGAGCAGGTGGGCGGTCACGGCCGAATCCACGCCGCCCGAAAGGCCGACGACGACGCGGTGTTTGGTGGGTGCTGTCACTGTCATCCTGGTGTTCTGCGCGGGCACGCGCAACAGAGGCCCATTGTATTTTTGGCACGCCCCCCCAGGCCGCGCTCTGCCAAAACAACAAGCTTGCGCCTGGGGTTTGCTACTTGATTGATAGCTGTAATTCCATACACAGCAAGCGCTAAGCCTGATTTTTATGGTTTTTTCAGCCCGGGGCTGCCCCGGCGCCCGGCTTACTGCGCCGTCGGCTCGGTCACCGAGATGTCGGTGTGCACCAGCGACAGCGGAAAGCGCTGGCCCGCCAGGTAGTCCTCCAGGCAGCGCAGCAGCAGCGGGCTGCGGTGGCGCTCGGGGCAGGCGCGGATCTCGTCGGGCGTGAGCCACAGCGTGCGCACGATGCCGGTGTCCAGCGTGCGCCATGCATGGTGCGTGCCCAGCGTGCCCGCAAACGCAAAACGCATGTAGGTGATGTCGTCGCCCGTGCGGGTCTTGGTGAAGCGGTTCAGGTACACGCCGATCAGCGCCGTGGGCTCGAAGTCGTGCGCGGTTTCTTCCAGCACTTCGCGCGCGCACGCCTGGATGGGGGATTCGCCCGGGTCGAGGTGGCCTGCGGGGTTGTTGAGCTTCAGGCCGTCGGTGGTCTGTTCCTCGACCAGCAGAAAGCGGCCGCCCTGCTCGATCAGCGCGGCCACGGTGACGTTGGGTTTCCAGCGGTGGGGCATGGCGCGCATTATGACGAGGGGGGGTGACGCGGAGCCTGCAGAGCGCGGGCCATGTACACCGCACCTTCGCCGTAGCTCGCCAGGTGCGTGCGCTGCGCAGCATCGGGCAGCCGCTGCCGCAGGTAGCCGTGGCGCTCCCAATAGGGCTGCGTGCCCTGCACCGACACCAGCGCGCTGTGCCGCAGGCCCTGCGCCACAGCCTGCGCCCACAGCGGCTGCAGCAGCTGCCCCGCCAGGCCCCGGCCCGCGCAGGCGGGCAGTACGGCCATGTCGTGCAGATACAAGGTGTCGGCCCCGGGGCTGGCTTCAAAGTCGCCGTGCAGCGGGGTGACCTTGCCCCGCACCGACCGATACGCCGCGAGGTAGGCGCACACGGCGCCCGCCTGCAGCAGCACCAGCGAGCAGTTGGCGGGGCTGGCCAGGCGGCGCGCAAACACCTCGCCGCTTTCCACAAACCCTTCGCCATAGCAGGCCAGCTGCACGGCCAGCAGGCCGGGCAAATCGCTCAACGCCAGCGGGCGCACCACCACAGACATGAGCGTGCTTTGCTCCGTCAGCGCGGCAGCACGGGCGCCTGCACAAAGTCGTCCAGCGACAGGCCCTTTTCCTTCAGCAGCGCCTCCAGCACCGGCTGCAGGCGGCCCAGGCTCTCTTGCACGGCCTCGCGCACGGTGTCCACCACCACCTGGGTGCTGCGCTCGATCTCGATGTTCAGGCGGTCGCCCACCCGCTTGGTTTCAAACACCGTGGCGCGGCGCGTTTCGGGAATCATCCAGATCTCGAACCAGCCCTCCTGCCGGTTCACCTCGGCCACCGTCAGGCTGGCGCCGTGGATGGCGATGTAGCCCTTGGCAAAGATGTAGCGGCGAAACGCCTCGGGCACGGCCACGCGCCACACCAGGTTGTTGTCGAACTCGCGGCGCTCAATAAGCGTGCCGGTGAAGTCCACATGGCCCGACAGCGGGTGGCCGCCGATCTCGGCCCCGTCCTTGGCGGCGCGCTCCACGTTCACGCGGTCACCTTGGCTGTAGCTGCCGAGCGTGGTGATGTTCAGGCTCTGCAGCATCACGTCGAAGTTGGCCTGCGTGGGCGAGAGGATCTCGGTCACGGTGAGGCACACGCCGTCGGTAGCCACGCTGGCACCGATGGCCAGGTCCTGGCAGAAGCCCTCGGGAAAGTCGAGCGTGAAGGTGCGCAGGCCTGCGCGGTCATGGATGGCGGCGATGCCTGCCGTGGCTTGGACGATGCCTGTGAACATGGTGGCGCGGCTTTTCGGGTACGTTGGAACGGGAGGCGGGAATTTTGCCACCCGCAGCATTCACAGGTATCCCAAGGGTTGGAGCCCCACACACCGGTCTTTCCGGGGCATCGAACCCGTCTGCCGCGCTCACAACTGGCGCGACCCACGCCAGGGCAGCCGAGCAAGGGCCGCCCCG
>NZ_JBMIRS010000239.1:0-31070 GCF_049198005.1 Paracidovorax sp. MALMAid1276
AGGGGGAAGCGGCGCAGCCGCTCAGGGGGATGCTCTTAAAACATAGCCAATGCGTGGGAAATGCACATGCACCGTGCCCGCACGCGGGTCGGTGCGGCGCAAGGTGTAGCGGGTGCGGGTGGCGGCGATCAGCTCGCCCTCGGTGGGTTCGGTGCCGAAGCTTTCGGCGGCGACGCTGGCCGGGCTGCCCAGCGGAATGCCGTGCTCGTCCTGGAAGACGTCGTCATGCAGGGGCGCAGGCTCCATGCCGGCTGCCACGGTGATGGCGTCGGCGGCGCTGAATTTCTCCATGCGGCCGTGGCCCAGGGTGCCCATGCGGTCCATCCACTCCAGCACGGCCGGTGTGGCCGCAAAGATGTCGGCCATCACGGGCACGCACTGGCGCGTGAACCACAGCGGGTGATAGGCGGCAAAGTCGGCCAGGCAGGGCTCGGCGCCGAACAGGAACTCGTGCTCCTCGGCCATGTGGGCAATGCGGCGCAGGTAGGAGCGGTAGGCGCCGGTGGCGTCGGCCGGGCGCAGGCGCTGCATGCCCGCGCTCATCTCGCGGCGGTCTTCGCCAAACGCCTGGGCGGCGGCGGGCGGCAGGTTGGCGAACAGCGCCGCTGCACCCTTGGGCTGCAGGTTGTAGGCCATGGCGGCCCAGAACAGGTTGTTGTCGGCCCATTGGGCAAACACACGGGCCACCCCCTTGAGGTGCGGAGGGTAGAGCACGGGCTCCGGCTGTTCATGTTCCAGCACGTCGCAGATCAAGGCCGAATCGCAGTAGATGTCGGCACCGATCTGCAGGAAGGGCGTCTTGCGGTAGCCGCCGGTCAACGCCACCACGTCGGGCTTGGGCGCGATGTTGGGGATGATCACCGACTTCCAGGCCAGTTGCTTGTAGCCCAGCACGAGGCGGATCTTTTCGGAGAACGGCGACGACGGGTAGTGGTGCAGGATGAGGTGGGACATGGCGATCTCCGCAAACAGCAGGCAAAAAAATGAAGAATCAGGTTGGCAAAGCGCGGGCCAGCACGACATCCAGGTTGACGCCGGCCCCCAGCGTGCCGAAAGCGTAACCCCAGTCGCCGCCCAGACGCGAATCGCAGAACGCGCGGAACACGGCGCCGGGCGCGCTGCGCAGCAGCAGGGCGGCTTGCACGGCCAGGGCTACATCTTGCGCCAGGCGCCGCGCTTCGGCTTCGGTCGTCATCGCGTCCACGCGCAGTGGCAACGCACCCGCCAGGCGGTCCAGTGCCGGGTGGGCGCCGCGCGCCGGGGCCAGCTCAGCGTCCAGCGCGGCGGCAGTGTCGGCCCGGCGCAGGGCGCGCATCAGGTCCAGCGCCATGATGTTGCCCGCGCCTTCCCAGATGGAGTTGAGCGGCATCTCGCGGTAGATGCGCGCCATGGTGCCTTCGCCACCCTCTTCCACATAGCCGTTGCCGCCCAGGCATTCCATGGCCTCTTGCGCAAACGCGCTGCCGCGCTTGCACACCCAGAACTTGGCCACGGGCGTGAGCAGGCGGGCCATCACGGCCTCGTGCTCGCTCTTGTCCTTGTGGTCAAAAGCACTTGCAAGCCTTATGGATAGAGCGGTAGCTGCTTCACTTTCAAGAGCAAGATCGGCCAGCACATTGCGCATCAGCGGCTGGTCGATGAGCTTCTTGCCAAAGGCCGAACGCTGGCGCGCATGGTGCAGCGCGATGCCGAGCGCTTGGCGCATGAGGCCGCTGGTGCCCAGCGCGCAATCCAGCCGCGTCATGGTGCCCATCTCCAGGATCTGCGCCACGCCGCGCCCCTCCTCGCCCACGCGCCAGGCCAGGGCGTCGATGAACTCGACCTCCGAACTCGCATTGGCCTGGTTGCCCAGCTTGTCCTTCAGGCGCTGGATGCGCAAAGCGTTGACGCTGCCCTCCCCGCCATCAGGCAGCATGCGCGGCAGGAAGAAGCAGGTCAGCCCGCCGGGCGCCTGCGCCAGGACCAGGAAGGCATCGCACATGGGCGCCGAGAAGAACCATTTGTGCCCGGTGATGCGGTAACGCGCACCCCAGGCGTCCTCGCCATCGGGCACGGCCTGCGTGGTGTTGGCGCGCACGTCCGACCCGCCCTGCTTCTCGGTCATGCCCATGCCCATGGTGAGCGCGGATTTTTGCGAGAACAGCGCCATGCGCGGGTCGTACTGCGTACCCGCCAGGCCCTGGCCCCAGTCGGCCCAAACGGCGGCGTTGCCCCGCAGCGCAGGGGTGACGGCGTAGCTCATCGACACCGGGCACAGCACCGAAGGTTCGGCTTCGGTGAACAGCATGAAGCCCGCAGCCCGCTCGATGTGCGCGTGGCCCGTGTCCTGCCGCGACCAGGGCGTGGCATGCAGGCCGTGGCGCAGCGCCGCGCCCATCAGCGTGTGGTAGCTGGGGTGGAACTCCACCACATCGGTGCGGTGACCGTAGCGGTCGTGCGTGCGCAGCTGGGGTTTATGGGTGTTGGCCAGGCGCGCATGCGACTGCATGTCGGCCGAGCCCATTTCCGCGCCCAACGCGGTCAGGCCCGCCAGCGGCAGGCCGGGGGCATGCAGGCGCAGCGCGTCCTGCAAGGGCGGATTGGTGGTGAACAGGTTCACGTCCGCCCAGGGTGTGCCCTGGTTGAAGACCTCGTGGGTGGCGGCAAGACGGGCTGCAGTCATGGCGGCTCCTCAGGCGGCGGGGTGGTCACCCCGCCTCAGCATTTCGATGTGGGGAATATCGTCTTCCAGGTACTCGTCGGACACGGCCACAAAGCCCAGGCCGCCGTAGAAGCCCTGCAAATGCGCCTGCGCGCTGATGCGGATGCCCAGGCCGGGCCAGGCCTGGCTGCAGCGGGCGATGCCCTCGGCCATCAACGCCCTGCCCGTGCCGTTGCCGCGCGCTTCCCTGGCGGTGACCACGCGGCCGATGGAGGGCTCGGTGTAGTTCACGCCCGGGTCCACCACACGCAGGCAGGCCTGCGCCACGCCGGCCGCGTCGTAGCCCACGAGGTGATGCGACTGCTTGTCGGCCGCGTCCGGGTCCTGGTAGGGGCCCTGCTCCAGGATGAACACCTTGCAGCGCAGCGCCAGCGCGTCATGCAGCGCATGCACACCCAGGTCATCAAAGCGGGCCCAGACCCAACGCAGCGTCATCAGATCAGCTTGACGAGTTGTTTGCCGAAGTTCTTGCCCTTGAGCAGGCCCAGGAAGGCCTCGGGCGCGGCGGCGATGCCCTGGGCAATGGTTTCGCGCGGGCGCAGCTTGCCGGTGCCCACCAGGGTGCCCAGCTCCTTCAGTGCCTCGGGCCAGACTTCCATGTGCTCGCTCACGATGAAGCCTTCGACCTTCATGCGGTTGATGAGCATGAGCGCGGGATTGGCCATGGGCAGGGGCTGGCCGTCGTAGCCCGCGATCATTCCGCACAGCGCGATGCGGCTGAAGGCGTTCATGCGCAGCATCACGGCGTCCATGATCCAGCCGCCCACGTTTTCGAAGTAGCCGTCGATGCCATTCGGGCAGGCTTCTTTCAAGGCCTTGGACATGGCTTTCACATCGCTGTGTTCCTTGTAGTCGATGCAGGCGTCAAAGCCCAGCTCTTCCACCGCGTACTTGCACTTTTCGGCACCGCCCGCAATGCCCACGGCACGGCAGCCGCGCGCCTTGGCCAGGGCCGCAAAGGCGCTGCCCACGGCGCCGGTGGCGGCGCTCACCACCACGGTGTCGCCCTCCTTGGGCGCGATGATCTTGACCAGGCCATACCAGGCTGTCACGCCCGGCATGCCCACGGCGCCCAGGTAGTGCGACAGCGGCACATGGGTGGTGTCCACCTTGCGCAGCGCGCCGGGCTGGTCGGCCGCGACCACGCTGTACTCCTGCCAGCCGCCCATGCCCACCACCTTGTCGCCCACGGCGTACTTGGGGTGCTTGCTTTCGGCCACCTCGCCCACGGTGCCGCCGATCATCACCTCGCCCAGCGCCTGGCTGGCGGCGTAGCTCTTGCTTTCGTTCATGCGGCCGCGCATGTACGGGTCCAGGCTCAGGTAGTGGTGGCGCACCAGCACCTCGCCGTCTTTCAGCGCGGGCGTGTCGGCAGCCACCAGCTTGAAGTTGCTGGCCACGGCTTCGCCCTGCGGGCGGTTGTCGAGAACGATCTGTTGGTTGCGGGGCATGGAGGAACTCCTTCTGAAATGCCGATGAATACTATGAATTTGATAGCTATAAGCGCTTATCCAATAAGCGCTGAAGCCGGTTTTTATTTGAATTTTTGAGCTCAGTCGGTCGAGATGACCTTGAGATCGTTCACGTTGCGCCCGTCCACCGGCAAGCGCTTGACGTACTTGAACGTGCCCGTGGCATGGCAGCACGCGCGCCCCTCAGCGTCAAACACCGTGCCTTCGGTGAACGCCATGGTGGCCGTGCGGTGGATCAGCCGCCCCTTGGCCACCAGCGGCCCGCGCGCGGGCTGCATAAAGCTGGTCTTCATCTCGATCGTGACCACGCCCATGTCCGGCGTCTCGCTGCGCGCCGCCGTGGCCATGGTCACGTCCAGCAGCGTCATCGACGCACCGCCATGCGTCACGGCAAACGAGTTGAGGTGCTCGGGCCTGGCCTCGTAGCGCAGCTCGGATTCGCCCTTCTCCATGCGGTGCAGCGTGAAGCCGAGATGGCTGACAAAGGGGATTTCGACACCGAAACTTTTCAAGGGATTTCCTCAGAACATGGACATCAATGCACTCATAGCCGTTCACGCTGAGCCTGTCGAAGCGCAGCGCGAGGCTTCGACAGGCTCAGCCCGAACGGGTGTTGGAGGCACGACGAATCCGACCCAACGAATCAACCACCCGTGACGATGCTCACGCCGCCATCCACGGCGAGCCACTGGCCCGTGATGTGCTTGCCCGCATCCGAAGCGTACAGCGCGCACAGGCCCTTCAGATCCTCATCGTCGCCCAGGCGGCCCAGGGGCGCGTGCGCGGCCAGGGCCTCCTCGCCCATGGCCTTCAGGGTGCCCACGGTCATCTTGCTGGGGAAGAAGCCAGGGCAAATGGCATTCACGCGGATGTTGTATGCGCCCCATTCGGCCGCCAGCGCACGGGTGAAGTTGATCACCGCACCCTTGGACGTGTTGTAAGCAATGGTGTTCATGCCCTTGGGGTTGCCGCCCAGGCCGGCGATGGAGGCCACGTTGATGATGCTGCCGCTGCGCCGCGCGATCATGCTGTGCTTGGCGATGTGCTGGGAGAGGATGAAATAGCCGCGCACGTTCAGGTTCATCACCTTGTCCCAGGCTTCCACCGGATGGTCTTCGGCCGGGGCGCCCCAGGCAGCCCCCGCGTTGTTCACGAGGATGTCGACGTGGCCCAGGCGCTGCAGGCTCTCGTCGGCCAGGCGGCGGATGTCTTCCTCCCTGGCGCAGTCGGCAGCGATCCAGCTCGCGTCGATGCCCGCGGCCTTCAGATCGGCGGCCGCCTCTTCCAGGTCGGCCGCCTTGCGCGAGCTGAGCACGATCTTGGCGCCCGCCTCGCCCAGCGCATGCGCCAGTTGCAGGCCCAGGCCGCGCGAGCCGCCGGTAACCAAGGCGGTCTTGCCGCTGAGGTCGAACAGTTGTTGGATGGTGCGTGTCATGTTGTCTCCTGCGAAAGGGTGGGTGTTGTAGGGGTTGCGTTATTGGGTTGCATTGCCGGGCTTGCATTGTGCGGCCAGGGCTTCGCGCGGCACCGTGTGCCGAAAGGTCATGGGCGGGGCCCGGACTGCATGCGGGCGCGCAGCGCAATCAGCGCCACACCGGCGGCCGTTGCCAGGCCGCCGCCCACCGTCAGCCACCAGCCCATGGCGGCATCCTGCCGCGATGTGGCCAGACCCAGCACCAGGGTCAGCAGCCCGCCGTAGATGAACACCCAGGTGAGGCGCTCCACGACGAGCCGCGTGCGTTCCGACGCCATGTCAGAACGCCTCTTCGGGCAGGTCGGCACAGGTGGCGTCGCGCGTGCTCACCACCTGCAGCCACGCGCCGATCTTGGGCAGCTCGTAGCGGAAGAAGAACTGCATGGCCCCCATGCGGCCCACGCTTGCGGGCTGCGCCAGCGATTCGTCCGCAGCCTGCGTGGCCAGGGCCAGCTCCAGCCACACCCAGGCCAGCACCATGTGGCCAAAGGCCTGCATGTACGGCACGGCGTTGGCCAGCGCGTCGGCCGGCTCGCCCGTGGCCCAGGCCGCCTTGGTGGCCGCGCCCACCTGCTGCAGCGCACCGGCGAGCGCGTTGGCATGGGCCGCCAGCGAAGGCACCTGCAGCGCGCGCTGCACCGTGTCGTTGATGCGGGCGGCCAGCAATTGCAGGCCCCGGCCGTTTTCCATCAGCACCTTGCGGCCCAGCAGGTCCATGGCTTGGATACCGTGCGTGCCTTCGTGGATCATGTTCAAGCGGTTGTCGCGCCAGTACTGCTCCACCGGAAAATCCCGCGTGTAGCCGTAGCCGCCGTGGATCTGGATGGCCAGGCTATTGGCCTCCAGGCACCATTCGCTGGGCCAGCTCTTGGCAATCGGTGTGAGCACCTCCAGCAGCAGGCGAGCCTCGTCGGCAGCTTCCGGCGTGCCCGTGTGCTGCTCGTCCACCAGCCGGGCGCAATACAGGTTCAGCGCCAGCGCACCCTCACCGTAGCTCTTTTGCGCCAGCAGCATGCGCTTGATGTCGGCATGCTCGATCAGGCGCACCTGCGGGGCGCTCGCGTCCTTGCCGGCCTTGCCCACGGGGCGGCCCTGGGGTCGGTTGCGGGCGTAGTCCAGGCTGGCGTAGTAGCCGGCCAGCCCCAGCATGGTGGCGGCCATGCCGATGCCGATGCGCGCCTCGTTCATCATGTGGAACATGCACTTGAGGCCCTCGCCCGGCTTGCCCACCAGGTAACCCACGGCGCCGCTGCCCGCACCGTCGAGCCCGGCGCCAGCTTCGCCTCGCACAGGGTAGGTGCCTTCGCCAAAGTTGAGCAGGGTGTTGGTGGTGCCGCGCCAGCCCAGCTTGTGGTTCAGCCCGGCCAGGGCCACGTCGTTGCGCTCGCCGGTCAGCTTGCCGTCGGTATCGACCAGCTTCTTGGGCACGATGAACAGCGAGATGCCCTTCACGCCCGGCACCAGCTTGCCATCGGGGCCCGGAATCTTGGCCAGCACCAGGTGCACGATGTTCTCGGTCAGCTCGTGGTCGCCCGAGCTGATCCACATCTTGTTGCCCTTGAGCCGGTAGCGTGGGCCCAGCGGGTCGCTTTCAAAATCCGCCCCATCGGGCGTGGCGCGCGTGGCCACATCCGACAATGACGAGCCAGCCTGAGGCTCTGAAAGGCACATCGTGCCCGACCAGCGGCCGTTGAATTCGTTGAGCGCAAACACCCGCTTTTGCGCCTCGGTGCCGTGCACCATGAGCAGGTTGGCATTGCCCGACGTCAGCAGGTTGGAGCCGATGCTGATCGAGGCCACCGCAAAGAAGCTGCCGGCCGCGGCCTCCACCGTGTAGGGCAGCTGCATGCCGCCCACATCGTAGTCCTGGGCGGCGCTCAGCAGGCCCGATTCGGCATACGCACGGCGCGCCTCGTAGGTGGCCTGCGGCAGCACCACGCGCAGCGTGCCGTCGGGCTGGGTCTCGGTGCGGGGCTCCTCGGTGTCCACCACGCGGTTGAAGGGCGCGTATTTTTCGCGGGCAATGCGCTCGCAGGTGTCCATCACCGCACCAAAGGTTTCGCGCGAGTGGTCTGCGAAACGATCACGCGTGGCAAGCGATTCGGACTGCAGCCAGTTGTAGAGCAGGAATTCGAGGGTGGAGCGTAGGGTGGTCATGCTGCAAATTATGTTGGGGGAGCCACTGCGGCGGTGTCCGCTGGGCGACGGGCGCAGCCCCAGGCGCCGGCGCCCTGCCCGCGCTCAGCCCCCGTTGCGGCGGCGCACCTGGTCGATGTGGGCCATGAGCCCGGCGCCAAACATGCGCGGCCCGGGGGCCTGCGGGTCGCGGCCCAGGGCCTCCAGTTCGTCACACAACGCGAGGATGCGCGGGTTGCGCGCAGCCTCCGCCGCGCACAGCACGAGGCGGTTGAAGGGGTCCGTGTACAGCATCGACTCTGCCAAGGGGCTGGTGCAGCGCAGCGCATCCAGTCCTTGCACCGTCGAAAGCTTCTTGAGCAGCGGGCCCAGCATGGTGCGGCAGCGCTGCGCCAGCACCGGCAGTCCGGCCGCCAGTTCTTCGGGGGTGCGAAACACCAGCTGGCTGCCATGGTTGTCGTCGGCCTCCACAAAAAGCACCGGATCGGCCCGAAGCCACTGGTACAGCCTGAGCAGCGCGGTGTAGGGCAAAGGATCATCCAGCGTGTCCTGGAAGAACTCCGGCAGACCGTGGTCGCGGATGCGCTCGGCCACGACGTCCAGGCGCGACGCCACTGTCAAGGTGAGCGCAAATGCCCCGTGCGCAGTGCGCTTGACCACCAGCAGCAGCCAATGGCGGCCGCCGTCATAGTCCATGCGAAACAAGCGGCCGGCACGTTCGGGCGTCGGCGCATCCATCATCTGCGGTTCGTTGTCCGGGTCGTGCACAAACCCTTCGGCCGCCAGAAAGCCGTTCAGCGCCTGCTGCACCAGGCCCAGCACCCGATCGGGCGGCGACAGCACAGGCGGTGGGGCTGCACTCGACGGGCTGCGCAGCGCCTTCCAATCCATGAAGCGGCGGTTCAGCACCAGCGCCATGCGGTCATAGTTGTGCCAATGGCCCGGCACGCTGCAAAAGTCGTCCAGTGCGTGGCCGGTGCGCAGGAACTGGCTTTCAAAGACCGAGCGGTAGTCGACCTCGTAGTCGCGCGTGAAGTAGTGCTGGGAGAAGGACCGCCCCTCGTCCGTCACGTCATGAGGGCCGAACTTGCCGTCGCAGGCGTCCATCAGAAAATCCGCGCAGCCGATGCGCCGGGCGTGCAGGTCGTCTGCGTATGCATTCAGCTCCTCGCTGCCCAGCCCCCGCAGCGTGAGCCAGGCCACATACATGCCGATGTGTGTGGCCGCCGCCTCTTTGGGAAGCCCGGTATGGAAGTCGGCGAAATAGTAGTCGGCGGAATCGAACAACACGGGCGCGCCCCACAGGTCAGACTGGAGCGGAAAAGTTTAGCGGCAACCCTGCACACGACGTGCCGCTGCACAACCCACGACACCAAAAAAATGCCCCCGCTGACCGTTGGTCAGCGGGGGCACGCCATTCAGCCATCAAAGCCGAAGATCAGAACACTTCAAACACGCCGGCCGCACCCATGCCGCCGCCAATGCACATGGTCACGCACACTTTCTTGGCGCCGCGGCGCTTGCCTTCGATGAGAGCGTGGCCTGTCAGGCGCTGGCCCGACACGCCATAAGGATGGCCCACAGCGATCGCGCCGCCGTTCACGTTGAGGCGGTCGGGCGGAATGCCGAGCTTGTCGCGGCAGTAGATCACCTGCACGGCAAAGGCTTCGTTCAGTTCCCACAGATCGATGTCCTCGACCTTGAGGCCCAGCTTCTTGAGCACCTTGGGCACGGCGAACACGGGGCCGATGCCCATTTCATCAGGCTCGCAACCCGCCACCGCAAAGCCCAGGAAGCGGCCCAGGGGCTTGAGGCCCTTGGCACTGGCGTATTCCTCGCTGGTCACGACGCAGGCGCCGGCGCCGTCGGAGAACTGGCTGGCATTGCCGGCCGAGATCAGGCCGCCGGGCAGCGCCGAGCGGATGCCGCTGATGCCTTCCTTGGTCGTGCCTTCGCGCGTGCCTTCGTCCTTGCTCACCGTGACCTGCTTGGTGATCAGGCCCAGCGTCTTGTCAGCCACGCCGGCCGTGACGGTGATGGGCGCAATCTCGGCGTCGAGCAGGCCGGCGGCCTGGGCGGCGCAGGCCTTCTGCTGGCTGGCAGCGCCGTATTCATCCATGGCGTCGCGGCCGATGTTGTAGCGCTTGGCCACTTGCTCGGCGGTCTGCAGCATGCTCCAGTAGATCTCGGGCTTCTGCTTGGCAAGGGCCAAGTCCTGGATCATGTGCAGATTCATCTCCTGCTGCACGCAGGAGATGCTTTCCACGCCACCGGCCACGTACACGTCGCCCTCGCCCGCGATGATGCGCTGGGCGGCGGTGGCGATGGTCTGCAGGCCCGAGGAGCAGAAACGGTTGATCGTCATGCCGGAGGCCGTGATCGGCAGGCCGGCCTTGAGCGCGATCTGGCGGGCGATGTTGCTGCCCGTGGCGCCTTCGGGTGTGGCGCAACCCATGATGACGTCGTCGACGTCAGCGCCGTCGATGCCGGCGCGCTGCACAGCGTGCTGCACGGCATGGCCGCCCAGCGTGGCGCCGTGGGTCATGTTGAAAGAGCCCTTCCAGCTTTTGGCAAGCGGCGTGCGGGCGGTGGAAACAATCACTGCGGAGGTCATGTGAATTCCTTTAATCGGTAGGTGCCTGTGCGGGGCTTACTGGAAGGCCTTGCCTTCGGCGGCGAGCTTGGCCAGCAGCGGCGCGGGCTTCCAGGCGTTGGCGTCGTCCATGGGGTTTTGCGCAAAGCGGTTCATCGCCTGCACCACGTTGAACAGGCCCACTTCGCTGGCGTAGTGCATGGGGCCGCCGCGGTGGATGGGGAAGCCGTAGCCGGTGAGGTACACCATGTCGATGTCGCCGGACTTGCTGGCGATGCCCTCTTCCAGGATCTTGGCGCCTTCGTTGACCAACGCGAACACCAGGCGCTGCACGATCTCGTCGTCGGAGATCTTGCGCGGGGCCGCGCCCAAGGTCTTGCGGTGCTCCTCGATCATCTTGTTCACCACGTCGCTCGGGATCGCGTCGCGCTTGCCGGCCTGGTAGTCGTACCAGCCCGCACCGGTCTTCTGGCCGAAGCGGCCCAGCTCGCACAACAGGTCGGCCGTCTTGCTGTACTTCATGTCAGGCTTTTCGGTGTAGCGGCGCTTGCGGATGGCCCAGCCGATGTCGTTGCCGGCCAGGTCGCCCATGCGGAACGGACCCATGGCAAAGCCGAACTTCTCGATCGCCTTGTCCACCTGCTGGGGCGTGCAGCCTTCGTCCAGCAAGAAGCCGGCCTGCTGGCTGTAGCGCTCGATCATGCGGTTGCCGATGAAGCCATCGCACACGCCGGAGACCACGGCCGTCTTCCTGATCTTCTTGCCAATCGCCATCACGGTGGCCAGCACGTCCTTGGCGGTTTCCTTGCCGCGCACCACTTCGAGCAGCTTCATCACGTTGGCGGGGCTGAAGAAGTGCATGCCCACCACGTCCTGCGGGCGCTTCGTGAATGCTGCGATCTGGTCCACGTCCAGCGTGGAGGTGTTGGAGGCCAGGATGGCGCCGGGCTTGGCGATTTCGTCCAGCTTCTTGAACACGGTTTCCTTGACGCCCATCTCCTCGAAAACGGCTTCGATGATGAGGTCGCAGTCCTTGAGGTCGTCATAGCTCAAGGTGGTGGACAACAGCGCCATGCGCTGCGCGTACTTGTCTTCCTTGAGTTTGCCCTTCTTGACCTGGGCTTCGTAGTTCTTCTTGATGGTGGCCACGCCACGGTCCAGCGCTTCCTGCTTCATCTCCAGGATCTTGACGGGAATGCCCGCGTTCAGGAAGTTCATGGAGATGCCACCACCCATGGTGCCCGCGCCGATCACGCCCACCAGCTTGATGTCGCGCTTGGGCGTATCCGAAGGCACGTCGGGGATCTTGCTCGCCGCGCGCTCGGCCATGAAAAGATGACGCAGTGCGCGCGACTCGGGGGTCCACATCAGGTTGATGAAGATTTCGCGCTCGATCAGCATGCCCTCGGCAAACTTCTTCTTGGTGGCGGCCTCGACGGCGTCCACACACTTGGCGGGCGCGGGGAAGTTCTTGGCCATGCCCTTGACCATGTTGCGCGCGAACTGGAAGTACGCGTCACCTTCGGGGTGCTTGCAGGGGAAGTTGCGCACCAGGGGCAGAGGACGCGCATCCGCCACGCTTTGGGCAAAGGCCAGTGCCTCTTCGGCCAGCGACTCGGGCGAGGCGGCCATCTTGTCGAACAGCTTCTGACCGGGCACGCCGGCGATCATCTCGCTCTTGACGGGCTCACCGCTCACGATGAGGTTGAGCGCGGCTTCCACGCCGATCACGCGCGGCAGGCGCTGCGTGCCACCCGCGCCAGGAATCAGGCCCAGCTTGACTTCGGGCAGCGCGATGGCGCACCCAGGCGCCGCGATGCGGTAGTGGCAGCCCAGCGCCAATTCCAGCCCGCCGCCCATGGCGACCGAATGCATGGCCGCCACCACGGGCTTGGCCGAATTCTCGACGGCCTGGATGACGGACAGCAGATTGGGCTCCTGCAGCGATTTGTCGGTGCCGAACTCCTTGATGTCGGCACCGCCGGAGAACGCGCCCCCCGCGCCGGTGATGACGATAGACGTCACCGCCGCGTCGGCATTGGCACGACCGAGGCCGTCCACAATGCCCTGCCGGGTGGCCAGGCCCAGGCCGTTGACGGGCGGATTGGCCAGGGTGATCACGGCAACGGAGCCGTGGACTTTGTATTCAGCGGTCATGGTGCTGTTGTTCCTTGTGAAGATGAAAAAGAACGGTCGTGCGTTTTTATTGTAGAGACTTCAATGGGCTTTGACAGTGTCAATTTGTCCCGGGCGGGACAAGGGCTGCGCCCTCCCGTCCCGCTGGTAGAGAAGCAAAGCCGACCATGCACGGCGGGTCGAAGCTCAGCGCAAGGCTTCGACCAGCTCAGCCCGAACGGTTTCGCGCGGGCAAACATGAGTCTGGAACCGTGCGCCGGGCAGCAGACCCCGTCCATCAGCCAACCCTCGGGTCAAGAAGGGCTTGGGGTCTTCAGTTCAGCTGCCGCCAAGTCCCCGCAGCACTCCGAAACTGGCGCGGCCCAGACCGGGGCAGCCGAGCAAGGGCCGCCCCGCAGCGAGGGCTGCGTTCCCCTTCCCGAATCGCGCAGCGATTCGAGAGAAGGGGGAAGGCGCGCAGCGCCTCAGGGGGATCGCCCCCTCCTTATACCTCCAGCCACTCCTTGCGCACATAGTTGTCGGCGCGCAGGCTGTCGGGTGTGCCCTGGAACACGATGGCGCCGTGCCCCATCACCAGGGCGCGGTCCGAGATCTTCATGGCGATGGTGAGCTTCTGCTCGATCAGCAGCACCGAAATGCCGCGTGCCTTGATGGTCTGCAGGTACTGCCCGACCAGCTCCACGATCTTGGGTGCCAGGCCTTCGGTGGGCTCGTCGATGATGATCAGGTCCGGATCGCCCATCAGCGTGCGGCACAGGGTCAACATCTGCTGTTCGCCGCCCGACATCACGCCGGCCTCGGTGTGCTGGCGCTCCTTCAGGCGCGGGAACAGTTCGTACATGTCGTCAAACGACCACCGGCTGCCCTTGCCACTGCCTTTTTGCCCGAGCAACAGGTTCTGGTGCACGGTGAGGTTGGGAAACACGTCGCGGCTCTCGGGTACATAGCCAACGCCCAGGTGTGCAATCTCGTAGGCCTTGCGGCCGTTGAGCGGCTGCCCCTTCCATTCCAGGGTGCCCTCCCAGTCCACCAGGCCCATGATGGCCTTGGCGGTGGTGGATCGCCCCGATCCGTTGCGCCCCAGCAGGGCGACGATCTCGCCGGGCTGTATGTCGAAGGTGACGCCATGCAGCACATGGCTCTTGCCGTAGTAGGCGTGCAGATTTTCGATTTTCAGCATGTCAGTGTCCTGCCCCCTGCTCGTCGGCAACGGCCGAGCCCAGATAGGCTTCTTGCACGCGCTGGTTGGCGCGCACCTTGTCGGGTGTGTCAAAGGCGATCACTTCGCCGTACACCACCACGGCGATCTTGTCGGCCAGCCCGAACACCACGCCCATGTCGTGTTCCACCGTGAGCAGGGTGCGGCCTTCGGTCACTTCCTTGATGAGGTGGATGAAACGTGTGGTTTCGCTCTTGCTCATGCCGGCCGTGGGTTCGTCCAGCAGGATGACGTTGGCGCCGCCCGCGATGGTGATGCCGATTTCGAGCGCGCGCTGCTCGGCGTAGGTGAGGTTCATCGCCAGCGTGTCGCGCTTCTTGTCGAGCTTGATCATCTCCATGAGCTCGGTCGCCCGCTCGTTGGCATCGCGCAAATTCGACAGAAACCGCAGGAAGGTGTACTTGTAGCCCATGCTCCACAGCACGCCGCAGCGCAGGTTCTCGAACACCGACAGCTTGGGAAAGATGTTGGTGATCTGGAAGCTGCGCGACAGCCCCATGCGGTTGATCTCATAGGGCGGCAGCCCGTTGATGCGCTGACCGTTCAGGATCACGTCGCCGCTGGTGGGGGCGAATCGCCCGCTGATCAGGTTGAACAGGGTCGACTTGCCCGCGCCGTTGGGGCCGATGATGGCCACGCGCTCGCCGGGCGCCACGGCCAGGTTGGCGCCACGGATGATTTCGGTCTTGCCGAAGCTCTTGCGCAGGTCCCGCAGTTCGAGCGCGTAGGTTGCGTTGTCAGCGGCCATGTTCACGCAGCCTCCCCACGCTTGATTTCATGTTCAATTTCCTCTTGAATGCGGCTCCACTGCTTCACGAACTGGCGACGGCACAGCTCGAACAGGCCAAACCCGGTGGCCATGACGAACACCGCGCCAAACCAGGTGGTGAAGCTCTTCGCGTCGATGGTCGCGCCCATGAAGCTGAGTTCCGAACCCAGCGCCGCATTGAGCTGCAGGTGGTAGGTCATCTCGATCATGCAGGCCGCACCCAGCACGCCAACGAGACCCGTGCCCAGCAGCGCAAGGTACGACGTCCACAGCTGACCCAGCTTGCCGTACTTGGCGAGCCGCAGGTTCATCATGATCAGGCTGGCGATCCCGCCGGGTGCGTACATCACCATGAACAGGAACACGAGGCCCAGGTACAGCAGCCAGGCCATCGACAGTTCGGACAGCAGCACGGATGCGAGAACCAGCAGCACCGCACCGATGATGGGCCCGAAGAAGAACGTGGCCCCACCCAGGAAAGTGAAGAGCAGATAGCCGCCGGATCGGATCACGCTCAGGCTGTCAGCCCCGGTGACAATTTCGAAGTTGATGGTGGCCAGGCCGCCGCCGATGCCGGCGAAGAAGCCGGCGATGATGAAGGCGAAGTAGCGCACGCGCTGGGTGTTGTAGCCGATGAACTCCACGCGCTCGGGGTTGTCGCGCACCGCATTCAGGATGCGGCCCAGCGGCGTGCCCGTGAACGCGAACATGGCTGCGGTGCACACAAAGCAATAGGCCGCGATCAGGTAGTAGACCTGGATGGCCGGGCCGAAGCTGATGCCGAAGAACGACTTGCCATAAACCCGGTCGGTGGTGATGCCACCCTCGCCGCCGAAGAACTCGGGAAACATCAGCGCCATGGATGCGACCAGCTCGCCGATGCCCAGCGTGATCATGGCGAAGGTCGTGCCCGACTTCTTGGTGGTGACAAACCCCAGAATGATCGCGAAGAACGCGCCAGCGAGGCCGCCCACCAGGGGAATCAGCACCAGGGGAATGTTGAACCTGCCGTCGCCCGCCATGTTCATGGCGTGGATGGCAATGAAGGAGCCCAGGCCGGTATACACCGCGTGACCGAAGCTCAGCATGCCGCCCTGCCCCAGCAGGATGTTGTAAGACAGGCAGATGATGATCAGGTAGCCGATCTGCGACAGCATGGTGAGCGCCAGGCTGCTGCGAAACAGCATGGGCGCCACGATGAGCATGACGGCGAACAGCGTCCAGATGATGAACCGGCCCACATTGAAAGGCTTGAACCGGTAGTGCGACGTGGCCGTGGGCACGGCAGGATGGGTGGTTGTGGAATTCATGGGGTCAGTCCTCCCGCGTGCCCAGCAGGCCCTTCGGGCGGAAGATCAGGATCAGCACGAGGAACAGATAGGGAAGGATGGGGGCCACCTGAGAAATGGTGAGCTTGAGCAAGGGATAGCCGAATGTCTGCTCGGTCACGGCAACGCCCACCGCGCTGAACGCATGGATGAGCGAGTAGTCGAGCGCCACGGCAAAGGTCTGCACCAGCCCGATGAGCAGCGATGCCAGAAAGGCGCCGGCCAGAGACCCCATGCCGCCCACCACCACGACCACGAAGATGATGGAGCCCACCGAGGCCGCCATGGCAGGCTCGGTCACGTAGGTGTTGCCGCCGATGACGCCGGCCAGCCCTGCCAGCGCTGCACCACCGCCAAACACCAGCATGAACACACGCGGCACGTTGTGGCCGAGGGCTTCCACCATCTCCGGGTACTTGAGCGCCGCCTGGATCACCAGGCCGATGCGGGTGCGCGTGAGCAGCAGCCAGACCGAGACGAGCATCACCAGCGCCACCAGCATCACGAACGAACGCGACCGGGGAAATTGGGTGCCGTAGAGGGTGAACAGCGGCCCCTGCAGCTGCTCGGGCAGACCGTAAGGCACGGTGGAGCGGCCCCACACGAGCTGCACGATCTCGAGAATCAGGTAGGAAAGGCCGAACGTGACCAGCAGTTCGGGCACGTGGCCGAACTTGTGCACGCGGCGCAGGCAATAGCGCTCGAAAGCGGCACCCAGCGCGAACACCGCCAGGGGGGCCAGCACCAGCGCCGGCCAGAAGCCCACCACCCCGGAGATGGTGAACGCAAAGTAGGCACCCAGCATGTAGAAGCTGGTGTGCGCAAAGTTGAGCACGCCCATCATGCTGAAGATCAGCGTGAGGCCGGAGCTCAGCATGAACAGCAAGAGCCCGTAGCTCACGCCGTTCAGCAACGAGATCACGAAAAACTCAGGATTCATTGGAATTTTTCATCGCAAAGTAAAAAAAGGCCCGAGGAGGTCGGGCCTGAAAGGTCAGCAACCAGGGTTACGGACGCTTCATCTGGCACGAGGTGGGCGTGCTGGCCACATAGGGCTCGTAGTACTTCACCGGGATGAAGGTGTGGCCCGTGCCTTCAGAGTCGATCGGGTGCTTGGCGTCGGTCTTCTCCCACTTGGAGATGAACAGACCCTGCTGCAGCTGGTGGTCGGTCTTGCGCATCTCGACTTCGCCGTTGAAGCTCTTGAACTTCATGCCTTCCAGCGCGGCAGCCACTTTCACGGGATCGGTGGACTTGGCCTTGACGAAGCCTTCCGACAGCAACGTGAACGCGTGGTACACGGCACCGGTATACATGTCGTCGTTGAACTTCTTCTTGTAGTCGACCACGATCGGGTTCAGCGGGCCAGGCAGGTTCATGTGCGCATAGGCGACCATGTAGACGCGGCCAGCAGCCGCAGCACCCATGGCGGTGGGGCTGCCGGTGACGGAGCCGTAGTAGGTGTAGAACTTGACGTTGTTCAGACCGGCATCGTTGGCGGCCTTGATCAGCAGCGCCAGGTCGGAGCCCCAGTTGCCGGTGATCACGCTGTCGGCGCCCGACTGCTTGATCTTGGCGATGTAGGGCGAGAAATCGCGCACCTGGGCCAGGGGGTGCAGGTCATCGCCCACGAACTGCACGTCGGGGCGCTTGCGCTGCATCATCTCCTTGGCGAACTTCGAGACCTGATGGCCGTGCGAGTAGTTCTGGTTGATCAGGTAGACCTTCTTCACATCGGGCAGGTCCTTCATGTAGGTCGTCAGCGCTTCCATCTTCATGGAGGTGTCTGCGTCCAGGCGGAAGTGCCAGTAGCTGCACTTGCTGTTGGTGAGGTCAGGGTCCACGGCAGCGTAGTTGAGGAACAGCACTTCCTTGCCGGGGTTGCGGGCGTTGTGCTTTTCCAGCGCGTCCATGATGGCCAGGGCGGGGCCGGAGCCATTGCCTTGCACCACATAGCGTGCGCCCTGGTCCATGGCCGAGCGCAGGGCGCTGGTGGTCTCTTGCGGGCTCAGCTTGTTGTCGATGCCGATGATCTCGAACTTGACGCCGGCGGAGTTCTTTTTGTTGAACTCTTCAGCGATGAACTGGAAGCTCTTGAGCTGGTTGGTGCCAACCGCAGCCATCAGGCCGGACAGCGGATCGAGCCAGGCAATCTTGACGGTCTCGCCCTTTTGAGCAAATGCGCCGCCAGCGCTTGCCAGGATTACCGAGGCTGCTACAGCCTTAATAGCAAATTTCATGGTCTTGTCTCCTTGTGAATCGACACAACGCAGCGTACCGCGTTGCAACAAATGCGATGCTCAGGGATTGCCCCTAGCAGCGTCGCACACGTGACTGGATGGGCCCTTTGCGAGGGCGCACCACACTGGGGCAACACGCCGGTCGATCGTTGTCTGCGACCTCGGCATGCGTGCTGCAATGACCCTGTCACAGGCCCGGAAGCTTGTAGTCCTTGAGCTGCTCGCGCAGCTTGGTCTTGAGCATCTTGCCGGTGGCTCCGAGCGGAATGGCATCAACGAACACCACGTCATCGGGGATCTGCCACTTCGCCGTCTTGCCTTCGTAGAACGCCAGCAGTTCCTCGCGCGACACCTCGGCTCCGGGGCGCTTGACGACCGCGACGATGGGGCGCTCGTCCCATTTGGGGTGCGGCATGCCCACGCAGGCCGCCATGGCGATGGCCGGATGCGCCATCGCAATGTTCTCGATGTCGATGGAGCTGATCCATTCGCCGCCCGACTTGATCACGTCCTTGCTGCGGTCGGTGATCTGCATGAAGCCATCGGCATCGATGGTGGCCACGTCACCGGTGGGGAACCAGCCCCGGCCCTGGGCGTCCTTGACGAGCGGGTGGCCGCCTTCGCCCTTGAAGTAGCTGTCGACGATCCACGGCCCCTTGACCAGCAGGTCGCCGTAGGTCTTGCCGTCCCACGGGAGCTCTTCGCCATCGGCCCCCACGATCTTCATGTCCACGCCGTAGATGGCGCGGCCCTGCTTGAGCAGCACCTTCATCTGCTCGTCCTTGGGCAGATCGAGGTGCTTGTTCTTCAAGGTGCACAGCGTGCCCAGCGGGCTCATCTCGGTCATGCCCCAGGCGTGCAGCACTTCCACGCCGTAGTCTTCCTTGAAGGCATGGATCATGGCGGGCGGGCAGGCCGAGCCGCCGATCACGGTGCGCTTGAGCGTCGAAAACTTCAGGCCCGCTGGCTTCATGTGGCCCAGCATCATCTGCCACACGGTGGGCACGCCCGCGGCATAGCTCACCTTCTCGGACTCGATGAGTTCGTAGATCGACTTGCCGTCCATGGCCGGGCCCGGAAACACCAGCTTGCAGCCCGTGAGCGCGGCCGAATACGGAATGCCCCAGGCATTGACGTGGAACATGGGAACGACCGGCAGCACCGAGTCGCGGGCCGAAAGGCACATTACGTCGGGCAGCGCGGCCGCATAGGCGTGCAGCGTGGTGGAGCGGTGGCTGTAGAGCGCAGCCTTCGGGTTGCCCGTGGTGCCGCTGGTGTAGCACATGCTGGACGCCGAGTTCTCATCGAACTCGGGCCACGCGTAGTCAGGCGAATGGGCGCCAATCCATTCCTCGTAGCTCACCAGGTGGGGCACGCCGGAGTCTGTGGGCAGTTTGTCGGCATCGCACAGTGCCACCCATTTCTTCACCGTGGGGCACTTGGCGTGAACGGCCTGCACCAGCGGCAGAAAGGTGAGGTCAAAGCACAGCACCTGGTCTTCGGCGTGGTTGACGATCCACGCGATCTGGTCGGGATGCAAGCGCGGGTTCACCGTGTGCAGCACGCGGCCCGAGCCGGAGACACCGAAGTAGGTCTCCATGTGGCGGTAGCCGTTCCAGGCCAGCGTGGCGACGCGGTCGCTGAACTGCAGCTTCATGGCATCCAGCGCATTGGCCAGGCGGCGGGCGCGTGCAGCGAGGTCCCGGTAGGTATAGCGATGAATGTCGCCCTCGACCCGCCGAGAGACGATCTCCGCGTCGCCGTGATGGCGTTCGGCGAACTCGATCAGCGACGAGATCAAAAGCGGTTGGCTCTGCATCAGGCCCAGCATGAATGCTCCTTGGATGTTGTAGTGAATGGAAAGATCATCGTAGCGCGGCGCGGGTCACTGGGTGCCATCCGGCGTGTGCCGAACGGGCAGCCGTGGCGCGGTCTGCGGGGTGCTGCGCAGTGTGCGCCGTGCGGGCGCGATTGCCAACACCTGTCGTCCCGTTGACAAACCCACAGGGATTACCCTGCCCGCTGCAGCGAACAGTGACAATGCGCCGCATGCTCTGCCTTGCGCCCACCGCCCAGCGGTTCATCGAATGCCAGCCCTGGTTTGCCAGCGTGCCCAGCGCCTTGCAAGAGCGGCTGCGTGCCGAGGTGTCATCCACCCAGGCCGGTAAGGGCGACGTGGTGATGCCTGCTGGCAGCGCCGTGCTGGGCTGGCACGCCGTGCTGTCGGGGCTGGTGATGCTGCAGAGCCCGGCGAGCAAGGGGCGCTCGTCGGCCTTCATCGGCGTGCCAGATGGCGAATGGTTTGGCGAAGGCTCGGCCATG
This sequence comes from Paracidovorax sp. MALMAid1276, assembly GCF_049198005.1. Lineage (NCBI taxonomy): Bacteria > Pseudomonadati > Pseudomonadota > Betaproteobacteria > Burkholderiales > Comamonadaceae > Paracidovorax > Paracidovorax sp. MALMAid1276. The sequence continues at coordinate 20,391 of NZ_JBMIRS010000239.1, forward strand.
AAGCCCGAACCACGCCGGTACCACGTGGTGGCGCTGCGGCCCACCACGCTGCTCAACCTTCCCTTGCCGCTGTTCAACGCGCTGCGCGACACCCACCTGGGCTTCAACCAGTTCCTGGTGCTGCACCTGAACATGCGGCTCGCACAGGCGATGACCATCATCGAGGCCGGGCGCACGCAGTCCACCGAGCACCGCGTGGCGCTGTACCTGAGCCGCTTGTTCTGGCGCAGCACGCGCAGGCTCAACCTGACGCAGGACGAGCTGGGCCAGCTCGTGGGCCTGTCGCGCCAGACCGTGAACCGCGTGCTGCGCAGCCTGGAGGAGCTGGGCATCGTGTCCCTGGATTTCGGCAGGGTGGCCATCGTGGATGACGATGCACTGAACGCATACCTTGCCGCCACCGCAGCATGACATGAACCGCCCATGGAGGCGCCGCGCGCCTGCGCCCTTTCGCGGCCCACTGCGCGATTCGGTTGAAGAGCACCGGGGGTGCGTCGGCGCAGCCCTTGCGCCAAGGCACTGGCCGCGAACACGAGCGTTGGCTGTACCGCAGGCTGCACAGGCACCGAGGACGAAGAAAGCAACATGAGACCCGCCATCCTCACTGCACGCTCAGCCGCGCGGCGTTCGGGTCGGCGTCGAAGATGAACTTGCGCGGCCAGGGTTGCCATTCCTGCCCCAGCCCTGCATGGTTGGGATTGCCGCTGTGCACAAAGGCACGCACGCTGTCCATCATCACGGCCGACAGCGCCAGGCGCCCCGGCTGGTTCGCCGTGCTGTTGGCCGCCTTGGCCAGCAGCGAGGGGCCGAAATTGCCAAACACAAAGGGCAGGTCAAAGCCGTGGGCCGCGCCGTACACGTCCTTCCACGGCGCCGGTTGCTGGGCCCAGTTGAACTGGTAGCTCCACACGGCGGACTGTTGGGTGCGCAAGGTGTTTAGCAGGTTGTCGCGGCTCGGATCGATAAACGCCGCGCCCAGCATCCGCATGCGGGCGTTGTAGCCCGTGGCGGGCGCGTCGACGGGCAGATACGACGGGTCCAGGATGTCCGCCACGGTCAGCGAAGCGGGTGCGTCGGGGTTGAAGTTCTGCGTCATGGCGAAGCGCTCGGCATCGCTGATCTTCATGCCAGGCTTGCCGCCCAGCAGCGCCAGGAAGGGCGCGAAGAGCTTGGCCTCGTCCAGCGTGTAGCCCGACAGCACCGGCACCTTGTGATAGCGCCCGGCGCCGATCTCCGCGATGGGGTCCACCGGAATCACCACGCCGTCCGGGATGGGCCCCGACCCCGTGAGTCCGCTGGCCAGCACCGTCTGCAGCACCACACGTCCGTCCTTGCCGCGCAAATAGCCTGCAGTCTGCGCGGGCGTCCAGCCCGCCACCAGCGCTGCGGCGGCAGGTGCGTCGGCTGCCAGGCCGTCGGCCACGGCCAGCGCCGCCACCAAGGCTCCGGCCTGGGCCGCGTATTTCGAGGCGGGGTTCAACGTCGGGATCGTTCCGGCCGGCAGGTTGCCAGGCAGCGATATGCCCGCGCTGATGGGCAACACCTTGTGGAACAGCCCCGCAGCGGGCGGCGCCGTGAGCAGTGCGAGCACGTTGGTCGCTCCGGCGGACTGGCCCATCAGCGTCACGTTCGAGGGGTTGCCGCCAAACCGCGTGATGTTGCCCTGGATGAACCGCAGGGTTTGGATGTTGTCCAGCAGTGCATAGTTGCCGGTGTACGCTTGGCTGCCGGAGTGCAGGGCAGGCAGTTGAAAGAACCCCATCACATCGAGCCGATAGTTGGCGGTGACCACCACGGCATTGGCCTTGCGCGCCAGTGCGGCACCGTCGTACACGGGGTCTGCGGTGTAGCCCGAGATGCCGCTGCCGCCGTGCAGGAACAGCACCACCGGCAGGTTGTCCTGCGCGTTCGCCGGGCGCCAGATGTTCAGCGTCAGGCAGTCTTCGCTGCCCACAGGCTTGCCCAGGGTCTGGCCGATGGTGTCGTCGAACCGGTTGTTCGCCCCCGGCCCGTACAGGCGCCCCATCTGCAGGCAGGCATTGCCGAAGCGGGTAGTGTCGCGCTCGCCCGTCCAGGCCGCAGGCTCCTGCGGGGGTTGCCAGCGCAAATCACCCACGGGAGGCCGCGCAAATGGCACGCCTTTCCAGGCATAGGTGCCGGACGCAGCACTGTCGTCCACACCGCGCACGGTGCCATACACTGTCTGCCGCACTTCAGGGGCCGCGCCCGAGCCGCCACACGCGGCAGCACCGGCCAGCACCGCCAGCACGGCAATGCCGCACCGCAAGCGCCTGTAAAAATCCGCCATGTCTTGTCTCCTTTTTTGGTTTCGGGCCCTGCCTCTGCGAAGCGTTCACTTGCAGCAGGGCCGGACCTCGGGGACGATTGTGTGAACGCATCGCCATCGGCCCACTATCGCAACCGCGCCAAAACAGTGACTTCAGACCACCATCCTCGCGTTAACCCTGAGCGTGCACGGCACCCCGTGCAGATGCCCACCCCTTGATCCATCCATGACCCAACGCACCAGTTCCGCCGCGTGGGTGCGCGGCGTTGCAGACATGTTTGCGGCCCAGGGTCTGCCTGCGGCCGATTTGTGCGCCGAAGCCGGCATCGACCTGCATCAACTGCAGCAACAGCCGCAGATGCGCGTGGATGTGGACCGCGTGAGCCGGTTGTGGGAGGCCGCTGTGCTGCGCTACGGCCTGCCGGGCCTGGGCCTTGCGCGCGAGCTCGCCTCGCGCTACGGCAACGTGGATCTGGTCGGCTATGCCCTCGCGTCGGGCCCCAATCTGCTGGTGGGCTTTGAGCATCTGCAGCGGCAGATGGCACTGATCTCGGACGCCACCACGTTCGAGATGGCGCGAGACGCGCGCGGCCAAGGCTGCTGGCTGGCGATCAGCCACATCGGCGCCACCCGGCCCGTGCCGCGCGAGCGCATCGAATTTGCGGTGCTCACCCTGTTCACCCTGTGCTGCTGGCTGACGCGGCGCGAGCTGGTGCCCCTGGCGATGGACCTGACCACCGCAGCCCCGCACGACGACAGCCTCCACCGCGCGGCCTTTGGCGTGCTGCCGCGGTTTGGCCAGCCGTCGAGCCGTTTCCTGCTTGCCGATGCGGACCTGAAAACGCCCATTCCCACCCACAACCCGGGCCTGTGGGCCCTGCACGAGCGGCTGGTCGAAACCGAACTCGACCAGCTGGGCCAGACGCTGGCCAGCACCCGGGTGCGCACCGAGATCGCCCGCGTGCTGCACCTGGGCGAACCCCGGCGCGAAGACATCGCCGCGCGGCTGCACCTCACCGACCGCACGCTGCAGCGCCGGTTGCAGGCCGAGTCGGTGTGTTTTCAACAGCTGCTCGATGACACACGCCGCGAGCTGGCACGCCAGCACCTGAGTGACGAACGACGCAGCCTGGCCGAAGTGGCCGACATGCTGGGCTTTGCGGATCAGAGCAATCTGTTTCGCGCCTGCAAGCGCTGGTTCGGCATGCCGCCCGGGCAGTACCGATCACAGCAGCTTCAGACCCCCACCGAAGCTGCGTCCGGATCCTGAACCACCACAGAAACCACAGAAACCACAGCCACCACAAGCGCCAAAGGCGCCACGGGCCCCTAACGCCAGCGGCGCCAGCGGCGCCAGCGGCGCAAGGCCTTGTCCTCCCTGTGCCATCCCTGGTGCGAGACAATCGCGCCATGCACCCGAGCGTCGACCCCAGCGAAACCCCCGCCGACCTGGGCCTGGACTGGAACCACGGTTTCGCAGCACTGGGCCCCGCCTTCTACACCGAACTTCGCCCCACCCCACTGCCTTCGCCCCACTGGGTGGGCACCAGTCCCGACGTGGCGCGCCAGATCGGGCTGGACCCCGACTGGCTGGCGCGCGACGAAGCGCTGCAGGTTTTCACGGGCAACGCCCTGCCCGCCGGATCTCAGCCGCTGGCCAGCGTCTACAGCGGCCATCAGTTTGGCGTGTGGGCAGGCCAGCTGGGCGACGGCCGGGCCATCCTGCTGGGCGAGACCGCCAATGGCCACGAGATCCAGCTCAAAGGCGCGGGCCGCACACCCTATTCCCGCATGGGCGACGGCCGCGCCGTACTGCGCTCGAGCATTCGTGAATTTTTGTGCAGCGAGGCCATGCAGGGCCTGGGCATTCCCACCACGCGTGCGCTGTGCATCACCGGCTCGCCCGCACCCGTGCGGCGCGAGGAGATCGAGACCGCCGCCGTGGTGACGCGCGTGGCGCCCAGCTTCGTGCGCTTCGGGCATTTCGAGCACTTTGCCGCCACCGGCCAGGAAGCGCAGCTGAAGGCGCTGGCCGACCATGTCATCGACCGCTACTACCCGGCATGCCGCGACTCCCGCGATCTGGGCGGCAATGCCTACGCAGCCCTGCTGCAGGCGGTGAGCGAGCGCACCGCTGGCCTCATGGCACAGTGGCAGGCCGCAGGGTTTTGCCACGGCGTGATGAACACCGACAACATGAGCATCCTGGGCCTGACCATCGACTACGGCCCCTTCCAGTTCCTGGATGCGTTCGTGCCCGGCCACATCTGCAACCACAGCGATACGCAGGGGCGCTACGCCTACAACCGCCAGCCCAACGTGGCGTACTGGAACCTTTTCTGCCTTGCGCAGGCACTGCTGCCGTTGATCGGCGACGAGGAACTGGCCAAGGCGGCCCTGGAGTCCTACAAGACGGTGTTTCCGCAAGCGTTCATGGCCCGCATGCGTGCCAAGCTGGGCCTGACGACAGAGCGTGAACAGGACGCCGAACTGATCGACGACATCTTGTTGCTGCTGGCCAGGAATGGCGTGGATTACCCCATCTTCTGGCGCCGCCTCTCACACGCAGTGCGTGCAGGCGCGTTCGAGCCCGTGCGCGACCTGTTCGCAGACCGCGAAGCGTTCGACGCGTGGTTGCTATCATATTCAGAGCTATCAGCGCTTGACAGTAAAGCGCTGAGCACTGATTTGATGCTTAAAACCAATCCCAAGTTCGTGCTGCGCAACCACCTGGGCGAGCAAGCCATCCGGGCCGCGAAACTTGGCGACTTTGGCGAGATCGAAACCCTGCAGCGGCTTCTGGAGCGCCCCTTCGACGAGCACCCCGGGTACGACGCCTACGCCGCCTTCCCGCCCGACTGGGCCTCCTCCATCGAGATCAGCTGTTCATCATGACCCACCCCATCCAGAAGACCGATGCCGAATGGCAAGCCGTGTTGCGTGAAAAGGGCGCCGAGCCTGTGGCCTTTCAGGTCACACGCCACGCGGCCACCGAACGCCCCTTCACCGGCAAGTACGAGGCCCATTGGGCCGACGGGAGCTACCACTGCATCTGCTGCGGCGCCCAGCTGTTCGAATCCGGCACCAAGTTCGACGCCGGCTGCGGCTGGCCCAGCTTTTCCGAAGCGCTGCCGGGTGCCATCACGGAAATCGTGGACCGCAGCCACGGCATGGTCCGCACCGAAACGGTGTGTGCACAATGCGGAGCCCACCTGGGCCACGTTTTTGAAGATGGCCCGGCACCGACGGGCCTGCGCTACTGCATGAACTCGGCATCGCTCGACTTTGAACCCGGCAAGGGCTGACAGGCAACCTGGCGAACGCCGAGACTCTTCCTCCTCCCATGAAAATTCTGATCGACTTCTTCCCCATCCTGCTGTTCTTCGGGGCCTACAAGCTGTACGGCATCTATGCAGGCACTGCCGTGCTGATGGCTGCCACCGTGGTGCAGATGGGGCTGATCTACGCCATCGATCGCCGCCTGCAGACCATGCACAAGGCCACGCTGGCGCTCATCCTGCTGTTTGGCACGCTCACGCTGGTGCTGCAGGACGACCGGTTCATCAAATGGAAACCCACGGTGCTGTATGGAGCGATGTCGCTGGCGCTGGCCGTGGCGCTCTGGGGCGTAAAAAAGAACTTCCTCAAGATGCTGCTGGGCAGCCAGCTGGAATTGCCCGACACCGTGTGGCAGCGGCTGAACGTGGCATGGATCGCCTATTGCGCGTTCATGTCGGCCATCAACGCCTATGTGGTCATGAACTTCAGCACCGAGGCGTGGGTGGACTTCAAGCTCTGGGGGTATGCCTTCCCGCTGGTGTTTCTGGTGGCGCAGGGCTTCTATATTGCGCCCCACCTCAAGAGCGACGGCGACGAGCCCGCCGCATGAACATGCACCCCCAAGCCACGCCACGGCCGCGTGACGCGTGGCCAGAGCCCTTCACACGCCCCCAATGACCATCACCGCCGCCCATTTGCAGCATGCGCTGCAGTCCCGCCTGGCGCCCACTCGCCTCGAAGTCATCGACGAAAGCGCCGCCCACGCGGGGCATGCGGGTGCGAACGGCACCGGCTTTGGCACCCATTTCCGGGTACGCATTTCGTCACCTTTGTTTACCGGGCGGGCACGCGTGGCGCAACATCGCCTTGTGTATGATGCGCTGCAAGAATTTATTGACCAAGGCCTCCACGCCCTCGCCATTGAAGTTCTCTGAACCGGCACCATCTTCTGCTTCGCCGGGTTCAGCTGGCAACCAACTCCCCTCATTTTTTGGATTTCTCATGAAGAAACAGCTCCTGTCCGGCCTTGTGGCCGCTGCCGTGCTGGGCACCGTGGCCCTGCCCGCTTCCGCCCAGAACCTCGCCATCGTGAATGGCAAGGCAGTGCCGAAAGAGCGCGCTGAAGTGCTCAGAAAGCAAGTGGAACGTTCGGGCCGCCCCGTGACGCCGGACATCGAAGGCCAGATCAAGGAAGAAGTGATCGCCCGCGAAATCTTCATGCAGGAAGCCCAGAAGCGCGGCCTGGATGCATCGGCAGACTACAAGGCGCAGATGGAACTGGCCCGCCAGACCATCCTGATCCGCGAACTGTTCGCCGACTACCAGAAGAAGAACCCCGTCACGGACGCCGACATCAAGGCCGAATACGACAAGTTCGTGGCTGCCAACAGCGGCAAGGAATATAAGGCCAGCCACATCCTGGTGGAGAAGGAAGACGAGGCCAAGGCCATCATCGCTTCCATCAACAAGGGCGCCAAGTTTGAGGACATCGCCAAGAAGCAGTCCAAGGACCCAGGCTCCGGCGCCAAGGGCGGCGACCTCGACTGGGCGGCGCCTGCCAACTATGTGGGCGAGTTCAGCAACGCCATGGTCAAGCTGGAAAAGGGCAAGATGACCGAGGCGCCCGTGCAGAGCCAGTTCGGCTGGCACATCATCCGCCTGGACGACGTGCGCGAAGCCCAGTTGCCCAAGCTGGAAGAAGTCAAGCCCCAGGTGGCCGAGCAGCTCCAGCAACAAAAGCTGGTGAAGTTCCAGGAAGACCTGCGCGCCAAGGCGAAGATTCAGTAAGCCTCACCCCCATGCCAGTGAGGCAGCGCGCGTCCTGACCCGGGCGCACACTGCTTCACCCCGGCTCACCACAAAAAACGCGGCCAGTAGCCGCGTTTTTTTATGGGCTCCATCCGCTTTGTTTGTGGAATGGGCCGACCAGCCCCATTCAATCAACGCCCCAGCATCCACCCCGCTGCCACCAGCAGGCCGATCATCACTGGCTGGTGCAGCATGTAGTAGCTCAGGCTCCATCTTCCAAGCACGGCCAGCGGTGCCAGCGGCGCCGCGAGGGGCACCGTCAGCCACGAGCCGCCACGCTGCCGCAGCGCCCACTGCCCTGCGGCAAGCCCCCACCACAGCACCCCCAGCCACGGCAACACAGGCACATAGTCTTCCGTGTACGGCTTGCGGGAGACCAGGCCCAGCACGTTGAGGGGCTTGCTGTTGAACCAGGCCGATGCGTCGGCCCACGGGCCTGACAGCAGGGCATGTGCCGTTGGCGGCAACGCCACCGCGACCAGCCCTGCCAGCCACAGCCAGCGCCCCCAGCCTGCGGTGAGACGGGCCACGATGAGCATGACCGCCATGCCATGCAAGACGCCGAAATAGATGAAGCTTTGCGGAAACATCACCACGGAGCCCGCCGTGACCAATAGGGCACAGCCTGCCACCTGCAGCCACCGGCGGGCAAACCGCGCCCAACCCTGCCCCTGCTGCCACGCGATCGCCTGACCAAGACCCGCGCAAAACAGGAACAGGCTGACGATGGCTGTGCGCTGCACCGTCCAGAACGGATCTGCGCGAAAGTTTTGCGGCCAGTAGCCGAAATGGCTCAGGTCAAAGCAAAAGTGGAACACCGTCATCCACACCATGGCAAACCCACGCAAGGCATCGACCGTGTCGTAGCGAGAGGCTGCAGGGGCAGAAGACAAAGGCGCAGAAATCTTCATGGCGGGCGGTGGACGCGGTACACGCAAAGCCTTGGATTGTGCGCCAGTGGGGGCAATGAGGCGCGGCGCCCGGCACAGCGCCGCTCACGCAGCATCGGGCATGAAAAAAGGCCTTGCAGCGATCACTGCAAGGCCTTCAAACGTTGGTCGGAGCGGCGGGATTCGAACTCGCGACCCTCTGCTCCCAAAGCAGATGCGCTACCAGGCTGCGCTACGCTCCGACAGCTCGTATTCTAACCCGGCAAATTTCTCATTTTGGTTTGGATCACCGCTTTTTGAAATTTTTTTGAGCCGGTCCAGCGCAAGGCATGCCGCGGGTCAGCGCGACGACGGGCCAGGGCCGCGGCCGGCCAGGTGGCGGAACGTGATGCGACCCTTGGTCAGGTCGTAGGGCGACATTTCCAGCGACACCTTGTCACCCGCCAGGATGCGGATGTGGTGCTTGCGCATCTTGCCGCCGGTGTAGGCAATCAGCTGATGGCCGTTGTCCAGCGTGACGCGAAAGCGCGAGTCGGGCAAGACTTCCGTGACGGAGCCTTGCATTTCAATCAGTTCTTCTTTGGCCATGTTCCATCTATCTCTTCAAACAAATATTCTGTGATCGGCGCCCGAGCGCTGGCTGGTGCACCCCGCCACGGCAGCAGCAGCGTGGCCGACGAGGGTGCACATTGCAAGGCAGGCGGTGGGAGTCGCTGCACCCGGGGCGCAGATCAGGCAGAGGGCCGGGGGAGACGGCGTCTATGGGCAGCACGAGCACTGCGCAAAGCCTGTCAATTGTACCGCGATGTACCCGACTGTGGCTATTGCACGCCATTGGCAGGTCTGCGGCTGCCTTTTTGCCGCCCCTGCGCGAAAGGCTTGCGTAACCCCACGGTGCCAGCATCATCGACAGGATGGCGCGGCAGACGCTCGGCCGCAGGCGCCGAAAGTGGGGTTCTGGAAACTACCTAGAATCCGCTGCCGCGCATGCGAACAAGAATTTAAATGCATGCCATATACTTGCCATCGACGTTTTATGCACTTTACTTCATGCGCCCCATCACCATGATGGCCAGACGCCCGGAGCATACGCCGCTGGCCGCCAGCCCAGCGCCGGTTCGGGTAAGCCATAGGTGTTCACTGACGGACGCATGCAGTAAATTACTTTAAGCCTAAACAAAGGAGCCTCTCCCATGACGACTCGCCGCCTTGTTCTCAGCCGCAGTGCCGCCCTTGTGGGCGCGGCCTCATCGGGCCTGCTGCTGCCCTCCATCGTGCGTGCGCAAAGCGGCAAGGTGCGCGTGGGCTTCATGCTGCCCTACACCGGCACCTTCGCCCAGTTGGGGGTTGCCATCGAGAACGGCGTGCGCCTGGCCATCGACCAGCAAGGCGGCAAGCTGGGCGGCCGCGAGATCGAGTGGTTCAAGGTGGACGATGAATCCGAGCCCAGCAAGGGCGTGGAAAACGCCAGCAAGCTGGTGCAGCGCGACAAGGTCGACGTGCTGATCGGCACTGTGCACTCGGGCGTGCAGATGGGCATCCAGAAGGTGGCGCGCGACACCGGCGTGCTCAATCTCATCCCCAACGCGGGCGTGCATGCCGCCACCCGCGCGCTGTGCGCGCCCAATGTGTTCCGCACCTCCTTCAGCAACTCCCAGCCCACGCTGGCGCTGGGCAAGGCGATGGTGGACAAGGGCCACAAGAAGGCGGTGTGGATCACCTGGAAGTACGCCGCCGGCGACGAAGCGTTTGAAGGTTTCAAGGAAAGCTACACCAAGGCCGGCGGCACCATCATCAAGGAGCTGGGCCTGCCCTTCCCCAACGTGGAGTTCCAGGCGCTGCTGACCGAGATTGCGGCGCTCAAGCCCGACGCGGTGGCCTGCTTCTTTGCCGGCGGCGGTGCCGCCAAGTTCATCCGCGACTATGCTGCCGCGGGGCTCAAGGACAAGATTCCACTGTACGGCTCGGGCTTTCTCACCGAGGGCGTGCTCGATGCCGCCGGACCGGCAGCCGACGGCATCATCACCACCATGCACTACAGCGACTCGCTGGACACCCCGCGCAACAAGCAGTTCCGCCTGGAATACGCCAAGGCCTTCCGCAGCCAGCCCGATGTGTACGCGGTGCAGGGCTATGACACGGGCCTGTTGCTGGTGCAGGGCGCCAATGCCGTGAAGGGCGATCTGTCGGCCAAGCCGGCCGTCATCAAGGCCATGGAAAGCGCCACCATCGACAGCCCGCGCGGCAAGTGGACCATGAGTCGCGCGCACAACCCCGTGCAGGACATCTACCTGCGCCAGGTGGAAAACAAGGAAAACAAGGTGATCGGCGTGGCCGCCAAGGCGCTGGCAGACAGCGGCGCCGGCTGCAGAATGTGACACCCCCCTGAGGCGCTGCGCGCCTTCCCCCCGCTCT